>JAUXFS010000180.1 GCA_030622775.1 Rhodospirillales bacterium
AATGCCGGCGTCGCCGGCCTGGTTACCGCTATCGTGCTCGGCAAGCGGCGGGGCTACGGCACCGAGAACATGGCGCCGCACAACCTGACGCTGAGCCTTATCGGCGCTTCGTTGCTGTGGGTCGGCTGGTTCGGTTTCAATGCCGGTTCGGCGGTCGGAGCCAACGGAACCGCGGGCATGGCCATGGCGGTAACCCAGATCGCCAGCGCCGCAGCCGCGCTTTCATGGATGTTCGCCGAGTGGATGCTGCGCAAGAAGCCGAGCGTTCTCGGGATCATTTCCGGCGCTGTCGGCGGCTTGGTCGCGATCACCCCGGCATCCGGTTTCGTGACACCGGTCGGCGCGTTGATCATCGGCCTCATCGCCGGCGTTTCCTGCTACTGGGGCGCGGTCTGGCTCAAGCACGTCGGGGGTTACGACGACTCGCTGGATGCCTTCGGGGTCCACGGCGTCGGCGGCATCGTCGGGGCAATTCTGACCGGCGTGTTCGCAGTCGAAGCCATTGGCGGCACGCCCGGCCTGTTCGAGGGCAATCCCGTGCAGGTCTGGATCCAGATCAAGGGCATCCTCATCACCGTCGTCTATTGCGCGGTCGTCTCGTTCGTCCTGCTCAAGGTGATCGATCTGATCATCGGCCTCAGGGTGGATCAGGAGACGGAGGTTGTCGGCCTCGACCTGAGTTTGCACGGAGAGACAATCCACTAACGGAAACCCGGGTGGGGGCAATCACTCGGCTTCGCTCTCCTCCCTTAGTCCAAACCCGGTAACTTGGGTCGGAAGGTGCATCCTTCCGGCCCTCTCTTTTTTCGCTTCGGCTTAGACCCGGACTCTCGGCATTCACGGGGCCAGGATGGCGAGGGACTCCCGTGAAGCCGCCTTGAGACCTGTCGGGACGACCGCTAATATCGCCCGGCGATGTTGAACCCCCGTCTCCAGTTGCTTTCCGAGTACCCGTTCGATCGGTTGCGGGCGTTGCTCGGTGGCATCGATCCTCCCTCCGGAATGGCGCCGATGGTGCTCTCGGTGGGCGAGCCTCGGCATGCCACGCCTCCGCTTGTCCACGACGTTGTCAGCAACAACGGGGACTTGTGGAACCGCTATCCGCCGGTCGAGGGAACGGCCGAGTTTCGTTCCGCAGCAGTCGGCTGGCTCACCCGCCGCTATGCCCTTCCGGATCATCTGCTCGACGCCGACCGGCACGTCCTTCCCGTAGCGGGCACCCGTGAGGCCTTGTTCCTGCTGGCCGCTGTCGCGGTGCCGCGGTCCAAGGTCGGACGGCGGCCGGTGGTATCGATGCCGAACCCCTTCTACCACGTCTACTTCGGCGCAACGCTGATGAGCGGCGCCGAGCCCGTCTATCTGCCGGCAGCCCGGGACACCGGGTTTCTGCCCGACCTCGCCGCCATCGACTCCGCGACCCTGGAACGAACGGCGATGATGTACCTGTGCTCTCCCGCGAACCCTCAAGGCGCCGTGGCCGATCTCGCTTACTTGAAGTATGCCGTCCGCCTCGCCCGCCGCCATGATTTCGTCCTTGCGGTGGACGAGTGCTACACCGAGATCTACGACCGCCAACCACCGCCCGGTGCCCTGAAAGCCTGCGCCGCGCTCGGTGGCAGCACCGACAACGTGGTCGTGTTCCATTCGCTTTCCAAGCGGTCCAGCGTACCGGGATTGCGGTCCGGGTTCGTCGCCGGCGATCCACGGTTGATCGAGGCGTTTCGAAGGTTGCGCAGCTTCGGCGGCGCCACCGTGCCGCTTCCGGTGCTGGCGGCGGCGACGGCGCTTTGGCGAGACGACGACCATGTCGAACAGAATCGCGCCCTCTACCGGGCCAAATTCGACTTGGCGGAACGCTCTCTCGGCAACCGATTCGGTTTTTTCCGCCCCGAAGGCGCCTTTTTTCTCTGGCTCGAGGTGGGAGACGGCGAGGAAGCCGCCCGCGCTTTGTGGGCGAAATCCGCGCTTCGGGTGCTCCCGGGAGCCTATATGGCGCAGCCAGACGCCTTTGGAGTCAATCCTGGCGCCCCTTTCGTCCGGGTTGCGTTGATCGAAGACCTAGCGTCTACAGAAGAAGCTTTAAGACGGCTTCTTAAAGTATTATAAAAGCAGGGTCTCTTAGTTTTGTAGTGGTGCTCTGAAAGATGACCCAATTCGCGAGCGGTGCCGTCCTGCCCGAAGGTACGGCGGATTTCTTCAAACGCCGGGCGGTAGAGTTTACCGGAATCGTTCTGATTGGCTGCGCGTTGGTCCTGTTGACCGCGTTGCTGAGTTTCACTCCAGCCGACCCGTCGTTCAATCACGCCACCGATGCCGTTCCCGGCAACCTGCTGGGTCTACCAGGATCCTACACCGCCGATCTGTTGTTCCATGCATTCGGATGGGCCGGCGCGATACCGGTGATCGGGCTGGCGGTTTGGGGCTGGCGGTTGATCCGCAAGCGGCCGGTGGTGCGGCCGTGGTTGCAGGTCCTGATGTTGGCTGCCGCCACTGTCTTGCTGAGCACCGGCATAGCCGCACTGCCGGCTCCGCATGGCTGGTTGCTGGCGATCGGCCCCGGAGGAGCCGCCGGCAGCGTGGTGCTGGCCAACGCCGCTTTGTACACGGAAAGCTACGGCCTGTTTTTGGGTCCCTCCGTACTGGCCGTTGTCTCCATTGCGATCGGAACGGCGGCGTGGGCCGCCAGTCTGGGACTGTCATCGTCCGAATGGCGCGGTATTGGGCGAAACCTTGTCGGAGCCGCAAAGGGAAGTCGGCGGATCATCGGCGGCGTTGGCGACTTTTTCGCTCCTTTGAAGAGGGCCCGCGACAGGGCGGAGCCGACGTTCGACTCCGTCGTCGACTCTGCCGTCGGAAAAGAGCATCCCGCGGCGCAGGATAGCGCTCGGGTTCAACGCTCTCCGGCAACCAAGACCGATCTGGTGGCGCCCAAGGCAACGAGGGTGAAAACCGGCCGAAAGGCCGAGCAGGCAAGCCAGGGAAAATTGGATTTCGGACAGGACGACGACTACCGCTTTCCGCCCCTCGACCTATTGCATCCGCCGCCGGACACCTCGGGCAACCACGCCCTGAACCGGGATGCCCTCGAGCAGAACGCCAAGTTGCTGTCCACGGTGCTCGAGGACTTCGGCGTCCGAGGGGAGATCGTCAAAGTAAGGCCCGGGCCGGTCATCACCCTCTACGAGTTGGAGCCCGCGCCGGGAACCAAGAGTTCCCGCGTGATCGGCTTGGCCGACGACATCGCACGCTCGATGAGCGCGGTCTCGGTGCGCGTGGCGGTCATCCCGGGACGAAACGTCATCGGCATCGAGCTGCCCAATCTCCGGCGCGAACCGGTTGGCCTCAGGGAATTGCTCGCCTCCCAGGCTTTCGAACGGTACGCGGGAAAACTGACATTGGCGCTCGGCAAGGATATCGGCGGCACGCCGGTTCTGACCGACCTTGCGCGCATGCCCCACCTGTTGATCGCCGGTACGACGGGATCGGGCAAGTCGGTGGGCATCAACGCGATGATCCTGTCTCTGCTCTATCAACTGTCGCCGGATAGCTGCAAGTTCATCCTGATCGACCCAAAGATGCTCGAGCTTTCGGTTTACGACGGTATTCCTCACCTTCTGTCGCCGGTGGTCACCGACCCCTCCAAAGCCGTGGTCGCCCTGAAGTGGGCCGTCCGCGAGATGGAGGAGCGCTATCGGGCCATGTCGCAGCTCGGAGTGCGCAACATTGCCGGATACAACGCCCGGGTGGCGAACGCAAAGCGTAAGGGAGAAGCCCTTGTCCGTCGGGTGCAGACGGGCTTTTGCGATGACGGGCAACCCACGTTCGAAGAGCAGCCGCTGAACCTGGAGCCGTTGCCGCTCATCGTTGTGGTCGTCGATGAAATGGCGGACCTGATGCTTGTCGCCGGCAAGGACATCGAGGCGGCGGTGCAACGCCTTGCCCAGATGGCCCGGGCGGCCGGCATTCACCTGATCATGGCCACCCAGCGGCCCTCAGTGGACGTGATCACCGGGACCATCAAGGCCAACTTCCCGACCCGGATGAGCTTTCACGTCACCTCGAAGATCGACAGCCGCACCATCCTCGGAGAGCAGGGGGCCGAGCAGCTTCTCGGACAGGGCGATATGCTCTATATGGCCACCGGGGGGCGGATCACCCGGGTCCATGGGCCATTCGTCTCCGACGAGGAGGTCGAGGACGTGGTTAAGTTCATGAAGACCCAGGGCGAGCCAATGTATATACCGGCGGTCACCGAGGGCGACGACGACGGACTGATCTCCGCCGACATCGGCGGCGGTAACGGACCGGGTGACGACCTATACGATGAAGCGGTCTCCGTAGTCGCCAACGATGGAAAGGCCTCGACCAGCTATGTCCAACGGCGCCTGCAAATCGGTTACAATCGGGCAGCGCGCATCATCGAGCGAATGGAAGCGGAAGGCTTGGTCAGCAAGCCCGACCGGGTCGGCCGCCGGGAAGTACTGTTCGGTGATCGCGCCCAGTAAACCGTCTCCCGGCCAAGGGCCTGACGGCGCTCTTGTCCGAAGCGTGCGGCGCCTTCTGTTCGCGGTGTTGACGGCGGCGCTTCTTGCCCCGTTGTCGCCGGCGGGAGCCGCCGCCGCCACGCCGGCGGCCTTGGACTTGAGCAAGGCCGAACGCGCCGATATCGCCCGCATCGAGGCCTACCTGAACGGCGTGAAGACGGTCCGCGCGCGTTTCATGCAGATTTCCTCGACCGGTGAGCTCGCCGAAGGCGATTTCTATATGCTCCGGCCGGGGAAGATGCGCATCGAGTACCGGCCGCCGGTGCCCGTCCTGATCGTCGCCGACGGCACGTGGATGATCTATTACGACCGCGAGTTGGAACAGGTCAGCTATATTCCGCTGGACTCGACACCCGCAGGCATTCTGGTTGCGGACAAGGTCTCGTTACGCACCGACGCCGTCGCGGTTACCGACTTCGAGCGTGAATCCGGCACGGTGCGGGTCACCCTGGTCAGGACGGAGAGCCCCGAAGAGGGCAGTCTCACCCTGGTTTTCAGCGACAAACCGATGGCCCTCAGAAAATGGACCGTCGTCGATGCGCAGGGGGTCGTGACCAATGTTTCGTTGATCAACGCCAAATTTAACGTACCCTTGGATCCGGCGCTGTTTCGGTTCAAAAATCCGAACTTTTTCAACGAAAAAAGTCGGATCGTAGCCA
>JAUXFS010000010.1 GCA_030622775.1 Rhodospirillales bacterium
CGATACAACTGCTTCCGTTCACACACCAAATGAATGTCGGCTTTTGGATGGTGTATCACGCGATCCCGCAGACAATAAATTGTGCAAATAAAGCGAGTACCGAGATTGCCCCTCCCATGTTCATCCCAAGTTCATCGCTGGATAAACGCAGGATCGGCGTGCATCCGTCAACCGACAGGCCACGGGCGGGTCCGTCGCCGCCTTCCGACCAAGGCCTCGAAACGAACGCATCCTTCCGTGCGGTCGCGAATCAGCCGAGTCTCGACAGTCGTTTCATCAGGTGGGTGGAAAGCCGGTCGAACTTCTGGAGGTACTGAGCCTTCTTGTTCGGTTTGAGCCAGTTCATCTGTAACATACGGCGCTCGCCGACGAACCGTTTGTGCCCATGGAAGGAGTGGTCCGCACGCCGGAAGGCCAAAAACGTGCCCGCCACAGGCTGAACCTCGGCGGCGTAGTCCTCTATATCCTCTTTCGACCGGAGCATCCGAAGCTTGCCGCCTTCGTGCTCCCACTCGGTGTTGAAATAGAGCAACGCGGTTACGATCTTGCTCCGATGATCGGTGTGGATGTTGCCGTCGCTGGCCTCGCAGTACTTGCGGACGGTAATCGTCATCGGAGCCCCCACCAACTCCATCCCAAGCTTTGCACCCAGGTTCTCCGAGAACTCATCACTGTTCAAAGCTTCCAGGAGCCGCCCGAAGCCCGGTCCATATTCCAGTCGTTCGGGCGGGTAATTGGCTGGATCGCGGATCAAGGGGTAGTCCTGAATCGCCGCCGCAAGCGCTCTTCCCCTCAAAAACCTGGGGACGACAACGAAGTCGAATGGCTCACTTTCGAGCGTTGCCGCGTCCAACGCGGCAAAATCAAAAATTGATTCACCGTATTCGGCGATAGGCGCGGCGCTTAGCAAGGCTCTCCCTTTCGGGCTCCCAATCACAATTCAACAGCTGCGCGCTCGCCAACGTCTGGCTCACCGGCGCTCAACTCTAGCGTATCGTACCCTGTCCCGTTGGACGGGTCCAGTGTCCATGATATAAGCATGGGGTGCTCTGTGTAAAATGTGAATGCTTATAAATTCTCAAAAAAGGCCCCATCGTTGACGAGGCACTATGCCCCCCTTGGGTTGCTCCAAAAATGACATCTGAAATCATGTGGTGCACCCACGCCGCCAATTCAAATTTCCGCGGGCCCTAAAGCGCAGAATAAAGGTTTAAAATAGTGCCGCCTAGAGTTTCAGAAATAATACCTCATATAGTGCCCTTTGCACTGTTTTTCTTACCAAAGAATAGAACAAAAAAAATAGAACGCTGGCTTAGAGGGCGTGAAGAATTTCGGAAATTGCAATTGGCTGACTGCGCTGTCGTTTCATGGGGAAAAAGTGGCCGCACTTGGTTTCGCCTTATGCTTTCACGGTACTATCAGATCAGGTATGATCTCTCCGAAAAGAATTTTCTTGAGTTCGACAATTTACATGCAGAGAACCCAGATATTCCCAAAATTCTGTTTTCGCACGGGAACTATATCAGGGACTACACGAACAACTGGGGTACCAAGGCTGATTTTTACGACAAAAAGATAATTTTGTTGGTTCGGGATCCAAGAGACGTTGCCGTCTCCCAATATTTCCAATGGAAGTTCCGGATGCGGCCGGCAAAAAAACGCCTCAACGATTATCCGGCGCATGGGGAGGACGTCTCCGTGTTCGAATTCGTCATGAACCGGGATGCCGGTCTCCGACGTACCGTCGATTTCTTCAATGGCTGGGCGGGAGAGATTTCCCAGATACGCAACATCATGGTCGTTCGCTATGAGGATATGCGGACCGATCCGGAGGGCGTACTGAAGGAAGTCGTCGACTTTCTCGGGGCTCCCGGCTCGGCGGCGCAGGTCAAGGAAGCGGTCGCTTTCGCCGCGTATGAAAACATGAAGAAGCTGGAGGAGAAAAACGCATTCGCTTCGAGCGGCCGGCGTCTCGTTCCCGGCGACAGGAAGAACCCCGACTCGTTCAAGGTCCGTCGCGCCAAGGTCGGTGGCTACCGGGACTACTTCGACGACGATCAACTCATCGAGATCGATCGGTTCGTGCGCGATTCGCTATCCCCGATCTACCGCTATGAAGTCGATGGCCCTGCTTCGGATGCCGAACCGGCGAAAACGGGTTCCGGGGAACGACCGGCCGGGTGATACCAACCTCTCTCCCGCCACAAACCGGCCAGTCGGAGGTCAGGCGGCGAGCGGCGGCGTCCGGTCAATGACCTCGAAAGCGTCGTGGCGCACGTGATTGCGCTCCATCTGGTCGCGTAACATATCCTCGGAGATGACCCCTTTCTCGACGCATTCGCGCAGCAGTCCGAAGAAGAACATCTCCTGATTGGGGTCGGGGTGCGACCGATACCGCCCCAACATCCCGTAGTCGCCGAACAACTGTCTGCGCGCCCGCCGGAACCAACCGAGGGGTGCGAACCTGTGGGTCTTTTCGGACGGCCTGAAGTCGACCGGAAGCCCGGTCTTCCACGGTTGGGTCCAGCGTTTGGTGTTGTGGAGCATCCTTGTTTTCGGCGTCAGGCGGTCGAAATCGTTCCATTCGGCTTCCAACATGCCCATGGTCTCGCGCGGCTCGAGCTTGAGGAACATCCAGTCCATGTAGTCGCGCTTGAACTCGAACATCTCGTTGAACTGCTCCTCGCACCGCCAACCGGTCAGTTTGGCGCAGTCGAGCAGCATCACACTGCTGGCGAAACCCTTCGAGTCGCCGCGCGGCCGGCACATCAGCGCCGCGCCCCGCATGTCCCGGGTCAAAAGCTCATGGACATCGCCCGCCGCGAACACATCCGGGTCGATGACCACCGCCCGGCCCTGATAGCCCATGATCTCGGGCGGCGTGAACCTCAGCGGCGTAAACGACTGCAGGTCGTCCATCCGCCACTCCCGTTTGATGCCGCCGCGCTGGTAGACCTGCCCTTCCCTGGCCCACAGGAACGGAGAATCCTTGGTATCGACGATCCGCACGTCGAACTTGTCGCCATGGGCGCTGTTGCGCCTGAGCGAGTACTCCGAAACCAGCGCCCCGACGATCTGGCGATGGTTGGTATGAATGAAGACGCAATCCTTCATGGCCCAGACCCCTGGTTTGAGGGAACAGGAGAGGAACGTTCATAGCAGAATTCCGCCTCTACCCGCAAGGAACAACGACCTCCCAACGCAGGTTGGTATCAGGCACCCGTCGCCCGAATCTTCTGACCCGAGTCCATGTAGCCGAAAGCCTGTGACAACCGTTGGCGGATGACTTCGTCGACCTTGGCGATCTCCTCCGCGTTGAAGTAGTCGCGATAGCCGCCGACCTTGGCGCGCCTCACTTTGTAGGACTCGGGGTTGTTGCGATCCTTGGGCACCATGCGGCCGCCGCTCAACCAAAAGGTCTTCTTCTCCTCCATCTTGCGCATGTTTTCGACCGACGAGAACTCGACCGCCTCGTGGACCTGCTCGGCCGTACCCGGGGTTTCCATGAATTCGAGAATACGGCTCAAGGTCGCCTCCGGCTGGGTGCGCAAATCCTCGTAGCGAACGATCAACAACGATGTGATCCGCCCCAATTCGTCGGCCCAGCCGTTCATGAAGTCGATGACCTTGGGAAGGCCGGCGTCCGGCTGGATGACGAAGTCGAAGATCGAAACGTCCTCGCTATGATCCGGGTACTTGTTCAGCTCCTTCTTGTGCGGCTTCATCCGGTGCTTCCACTGATGGAACTGGGACACGGCAACGTCGGCGGGGTTGCGGACCAGTAGCACGACCTTCCTGTCGTAGTAATCGACCTTGGAGTCGTCGTGGCCGGTGTAGTCCTTGAGGTAGTTGTCATGGGTGAAGAAAATCTTCGGGATCGCGCGGTTCTTGTAATGCAGGTTGTCGAAACCGATGAGATGGCGCGCCGAGAGGCCGTGCTTGACCTGATAGAAGCGGGACAACATCACCCGCACCCAGGTTCGCCCGCTCTTGCCGAACGAGACGATGACGCAATCGGCCTTGCGCAGTTTCTGGTATTGCTCGCGACCGCGTAGCCAGCGTTCGATTTCGATCTTCTTTTGCTTCGGCAGGAAGAACAGGGTCCACAGCACCAGACAGCGCGTGACCTTCTTGATGATGGACTGCAGCGCAGGTCTCATTCCACAGCGTCCCCAAAGATTGACGATAGAATCCCTTCAGCTATAGCAAGGGAGAGTGTGCAGGTGCAACATCACGGTTCGTGCTGCAACCTTTGTTATCAGTCGCGTTCCATCAGCGCCTTGATCCTGGTCACCACCCGGGCGAGGTCGTCGGGCACCTGTCCCCGCGGCGGCTGCAAACCGTTGCCCGGGGCCGATGCGAGGCCGCGATCGATCAGCATCCGATAAAATGCCCGGAAGTCCCGCGTTGGGGCAATCAGGCCGAGGCGATAGAGCGCCTTGGCGAGACGATGGCGGAGGCTTTCTTCTCCGGGCCCGGCGGCCGGCGCGAAAAGCCGTCGGGTCAGCGACCGGCGAATCTGGTCGAACGCCCCCAGCCGTCCGGTCGGCAGCTCGAAGATCTCGAGCGCCTTGCCCATGCGGGCGACCTCGACGATCATCGAGATGCTGTCGCCGGTGACGACGAAGCCGTCGGCAAGGCCGAGAAGGGCGTGGTAGGGGTTCTCGGTGGCGTCGGCCGTCCACTCGAACAGGTGGCCAGCGGACGGCAGCCTCGCTTTCAGCGCATCGACAACCGCCGGGGGCGTGCGTCGGCTGGTGGTGATGTACGGCGTCCCGCCTTCGACCGCGACCTTGGCCACGGATTCGATCAATCGGTTTACCGCCTTGGCGTCGAAGACGAAGGGACCGGTCGGGCCGCCGATCAGAAAGGCGATCAGCGGCCGCGGCAGGTCCGCGAAGCGGGACTCCCAGGTCTCCACGGCGGCGGCGACGGCGGCTTCGTTAACCTGCATCAGCGGCAGGGTGATCGGCAGGACAATGTCCAGCGGCGGCAGCTGGTTCTCGCCGCTGGGTATGATCAGGTCGAAGGTTTCGAGCCTGGTCGAGGGCTTGCCGATGACGACGATCTTGGTGCGTCCCCCCGCTTGCTCGCGGATCCACATCGCCGCCATCGAAGGCCGGCGGCCGACGGTGATGATCAGATCCGGCCAGGGCGGTTCGAGCGGATCGGAACGTTCGGCGTCGATGTGATGGAGCGATGCCTCGACCCGCGGCTTGCCGAAGACGTAGGGTTCCCGCATTTGCAGGTACTTGTGCTCACAGACCCAGCCGAGGCCGTGTTCGATCGGGTAGACCTGCGCGTTGTCGCCGCGCTTGTCGCCGAGCACCAGCCAGACGCGTGGATGAGCCTCTTCGCCGGCGGTCATGGCCGTTGCCGGGTTTTCCTGGGCGCGCATGTCATACCAACGAGCATTGATATCAGACCGCGAGGCGGCCCGGGCGCGTCGCGCCCTCGGGGCCGTAGCCGAAGGTTGGCGACAGTCGCGAAAACGTCAGTTCCTCGAGTTCGGCAACCTGCTCGGGGGTGAAGTAGTCCCGGTAACCGCCAACCTTTCCACGCCGCACCTTGAAGGTCTCCGGATCGTCGGGATTGCGCAGCGACATGCCGCCCTGACGGAAGAAGCCGCTGGTCTCGAGCTTCCGCAGGTTGTCGAACGATCCGAATTCGACGGCTTCGCCGATTTCCTCGTCGCTGAAGTCCTCACCCATCAGCTCGGTGATTCGTTTCAATGTCTCCGCCGGCTCGGAACGGAGATCCTCGTAGCGCACCAACAGCGCGCGGTCGCGCCCCGAAAGCTTTCGCTCCCAATCGTTCAGGTAGTCGATCAGGAACGGCAGGCCGATGTCGCTGTGCCTGACGAAGTCCCACATCTCGATCGTTCGCCGATCGATCGGGTGCTCGATGGAGTGATTGATCAGCTCTTGTTTTTGGGCCGACTGGCGCTTGGTGAACTGGAAATACCAGGAGACGGCGATGTCGAGCGGGTTGCGGGCGAGGAGCAGGGTCGGCGTCCCGCGGAGCGCCGGATCCGGTGACTCGGGGGAGAGCGCCCGCCCGACGCTTCCCTCGTAGCTGTAACAGCCGTTGGTGGCGGCAAACCGGGGGATCGCCGGGTTTCGATTGGCGAGTTCGTCGGTGTTGCCGAGCAGCGACGCCGGCAGGTCGTAGCGCACCTGATAGAGGCGCGACAGCATGGCCTTGAGCCAGGTGTTGCCACTCTTGGGATGGGCGATGATGATCAATCCCGCCCTTCGCGCCTTGGCGAGCTCCAGTCGCGCCAGCAGGCGCTCGCGCACCGCGACGCGCCACGGAGTCGGCAAAACCGCCGTCGGCGCCAGGATCGACCACTTCTTCACGCCGTCGCTGAGTCGAAGCATTCCGCCCCCACTTTATCTTGCGAATAACGGGCGCGATGCTATCCGATGACGTTCGCAGGCGCAACATTACGCAGCGACGACGGCGCCCTCGGCGATCAGCTTTTCGATTTCCGCCCGGTCGTAGCCGTTTTCGCCGAGCACCTCGCGGGTGTGCTGACCGAGAACCGGTGCGCCACGGACAATCCCGCCCGCGGTCTCGGAGAACTTGACCGGCAGCCCCAGGGTCTGCACCGGACCGACACGGGAATGATCGACGGTGACCACCATGTCTCTCGCCCGTGTCTGCGGATCCGCGTGCATCTCGCCGACGTTCAGCACCGGGCCGGCGGGAACACGGGCGGCTTCCAGCCGCTCCAGCCAGTCGGCGGTGGTCCGGCGGGGAAAATATCGGCCCAGCGCCTCGGTCAACTCGCCGAGATGGGACATCCGCTGTGCATTACCGGCGCAGCGCGGCTCTGCCGCCAGGTCGGTCGCTTCGAGCACCTCGAGCAGGCGCAGCCAGTTGGCCTGGTTGGCGGCGCCGATGTTGATCCAGCCGTCGGCGGTCCGGAATGCCTGGTAGGGTGCATTGAGCGGATGCGCCGAGCCCATCGGGCCCGGCGATACGCCGGTGGCGAAGGCGATCGCGGACTGCCAGTAGGTGTGAACGATTCCCGCCTCGAACAGCGAGGTGTCGACCCGCTGGCCCTCACCGGTCCGAAGCCGGTGCGCGTAGGCGGCGGCGACCCCCATCGCGCCGAGAATGCCGGCGGTAATGTCGGTGATCGGCGCGCCGACCTTGACGGGTGGGCGGCCCGGCGCCTCGCCGGTGATGCTCATCAGGCCGCTCATCCCCTGGGCGATCAGGTCGAACCCGCCGCGCTCGGCATAGGGGCCGGTTCGCCCGAAACCCGAGATCTCGCAATAGATCAGGCCGGGGTTGTCGTGTTTCAGCGTCTCGTAACCGAGGCCGAACCGCTCCATGGTGCCGCGGCGATAGTTCTCGATGACCACGTCGGCCGTGCTCAGCAGCCGGCGCAGCACGGCTTTGCCGCCCGCGCTCTTGAGGTCCACGGCGATTCCGCGCTTGTTGCGGTTCATCATCAAGTAGGCGGCCGGCTCGCCGTCGATGTCCGGGGGCACGAAACGGCGGGAATCGTCTCCCCCCGGCACCTTTTCCACCTTGATGACATCGGCGCCCATGTCGGCGAGCATCAGCCCGCAAACCGGCCCGGCCATGATGTGCGCCAGTTCGATGACCTTGAGGCCGGCGAGGGGACCGCGGTTCGCCACCATCTCAGCGCCCCTCGAATTCGGGTGTCCTCTTGAGCAGGAACGACCGGTAGCCGATCTGAAAATCCTCGGTTCCGTAGCACGCGTAGCCCTCGTCCCGTTCCTCCTCGGTGAGCGGTCCCGGCCGCTCCAGGCGGCGCAGGAACTTCTTGTGCCAGCGGGCGACCAGCGGTGCGCCGGCGGCGATCCTCCCCGCGGTTTCGTACGCCTCGGCCTCGACCCGGTCATCGGCGACGACACGGGTGACCAGTCCCTTCTCCCGCGCTTCGTCGGCGCCGAACACCCGTCCCTCGAGCAGGATTTCCAGCGTCGTCGCCGCTCCCACCAGATCCCGCAATCCGGCGATTTCCGGGTACGCCATCACCAGTCCGAGGCGGTTGATCGGCACTCCGAAACGGCTCGATCGGCCGCAAACGCGGATATCGCACAGCGCCGCGATCTCGAGCCCGCCGCCGACGCATATTCCCTCAATGAGGGCGACGGTGGGATGCCGGCAGTCCTTCAACGCGCCCAGGGTCCGGTGCAGGATCTCGCCATAGGCCTTGGCCTGCTCGGGGTTCGAGCGCTCGGTGGTGAATTCCGAGATGTCGTTGCCCGGGCAGAAGGCCCTGCCGCCGGCGCCGCGCAGCACCAGGCAGCGGAGGTCGTCCTCGTCGGACAACGCCGCGATCACCTCGCCGAGCCGTCGCCACATCGGCTTGGTCATCGCGTTCAGCTTGTCGGGTCGGTTGAGGACGACCGTGGCGATCGGCCCGTCACGGCGGACCAGGATGTGCTCTGACATGGTTCAAATCCCCGCGAAACAGAAACGTTGGGCAATCACCGATAGAACAGCTCGACCAGGCTCATCGGGATCATCGGTAGATAGGTAACCATCATCAGCACCGCAAAAAGAACGCCGATGAAATAGATGTTCACCTTGCTGACCTCCCAGATGTTCGCCTTTGCGATCGAGCAGGCGGTGATCAGCACGCTGGCGACCGGAGGCGTTTGCTGGCCAATGCCCAGATTCAGGGTCACCACCAAGCCGAAATGCACCGGGTCGATACCTACCGCCGAAATCAACGGCATGACGATCGGGACCACGAGAATGATTGCCGCCGCGGAATGGAGGAATAGACCGATCACCAGAAAAAAGATGTTCAGCAACGCCAGAACCGCGTAGCGGTTGTCGGTGAACTCCAGGATGGCGATCGCCAGTTGCTGTGGAACCTGCATCTCGGTCAGGTAGACACCGACCAGCGCCGAGGCGGCGACCAGCAACATCACCACGGCGGTCTGCAAACCGCCTTCGATCATCGCTTCGCGCAGGAACCTCCAGTCCAGTTCGCGATAGATGCCGCCGCCAACGACCAAGGCCGCCGCTACCGCCAGTCCGCCCCCTTCGGTCGCGGTCACCAGTCCGCTGAAGATACCGCCGAGGATGATCACCGGGAGGACGAGGGCCCAAATCGCCTCCTTGAACGTTCGCCAAATGTTGCTGAGCTGGAAAACCTCCTCGACCGGCCAGTTCTGTCGCCGCGCCATCCAGTAGGACACCAGCATCATGCCGAGGCCGCCGAGGACGCCCGGGATGATCCCGGCGACGAAAAGTTGGACCACCGAACTGTCCGACATCACGCCGTAAAGGATCATCGGGATCGACGGCGGGATGATGACCGCGATCGTCGCCGCCGACGAGGTGACGGCGGCGGCGAACGCCTTGGGGTAGCCGCGCTGCTTCATCGCCGGGATCATGATCGATCCGATCGCCGCAACGTCGGCGACCGCCGAGCCCGAGATCTCGGCGAAGAACATCGAAGCGCCGATATTTACCACCGCGAGACCGCCGCGGACGAACCCGAGCAGGGCCGAGGCGAAAGCGATCAGGCGGCGCGAAATGCCGGACGCATTCATGATCGCCCCCGCCAGGATGAACATCGGGATGGCAAGGAGCGGAAACTTGGTCGCGCCGTCGAACATGACCAGGGCGACATTGGGCAGGATGTCCGTTCCCTGACTGGCGACCATGGCGATCACGGCGACGACGCCGAGCGCAACGGCGATCGGGACGTTGATCAGGATCAGGGCGAACAGTCCCGCGATCATCAGCAGCAACGTCATTGCCGGGGGGGCTCCGGCTTCGGCGGCGGGGCGTCCGCGTGGACGATCACCTCGCCGACGACGCCGTGAACGCGGCGCCAATAGCCGGGCAGGCTCAGCGCTTCGCAAACGATGAACAGGACCGCGCCGATCGGGATGACCGACTGGGTGACCTGGACCGAAACCTCGGGCAGGCTGACCAGGGTGTCACCCTCGAGCACCTGCACCACCACCCACCCGGTCCACGCCAGAACGATGAAGAAACCGAAGACGAAGACCTCCGCGACGGCGACCAGGACCATGCGCCAACCCCGGGGAACGGAGAGGATCAGGCTTTCGAAACCGATGTGTCCGCGCTTCAAGGCGGCCAGGGCGGCGCCGTAATAGGTCACCCAGGCGAGCAGGATCGACGCGACCTCGTCGTACCAGGCGAGCGAGGCGCCCGCCTTGCGGTAAATGACGGCGACGATGACGACGGCGGTGAGGGTAACCATCAGCAGGATCAGGATGGCCTCGAGAACCACCTGCAGCCTCTGTTGCGCGCGAATCAACACGGGCAACCCATCCCTTGCCTGTTTCCGAAAGGAGTCATGTTCGAGGACGAAAGGCCCCGCCCCGGCCGAACCGGGGCGGGTCCGGCTGGGTCAGGAACCGCTACCCAGACTGATGGCTTTTTCGACCATTTCCTTGCCCCCGGGGACGGAACCGGCGAAGTCGTCGTAGATGCCTTTGCTGGCCGCGATGAACGCGGGCTTGTCCGGCTCGTTGACCTGCATTCCGCCGGCTTTGAGTTTCCCGAGCAGATCCGTCTCCATCGCCGCCGCCGTCTCGTAGACGTAGGCCTGGGTCTCCCTGGCGGTCTCCTCGAGGATCTGGCGGACATCGGCCGGCAGTTTTTCCCACGTTTTCGTGCCCACGGTGATGTACGCCGGGGTGTAGACGTGGCCGGTCAGCGACAGGTACTTCTGTACCTCCTGGAACTTGGCGCTGTAGATCTGGGCGAAGGGGTTCTCCTGGCCGTCGATGACGCCGGTCTGCAGCGCGGTGAACACCTCCGAGAACGACATCGGGGTCGGGTTGGCGCCATAGGACTTGAACATCTTCACCCGCCAGGACCCCTTCGGCGTCCGCAGCTTGATCCCTTTCAGATCGGCCGGGACGTTGATCGGCCGCTCGTTATTGGTGATGTGGCGAAACCCGTTCTCCCAGACGGCGAGGATCGTGTAGCCTTTGGCTTCCGCCGCCGGCGCGATCTTTTGCCAGAAGATGTCCTTCTCGATCCGGCTCATGTGCTTCCGGTTCTTGACCAGATAGGGCATCTCGAACAGCCCGAACTCGTCGGCGACGGTGGACATGACCGTCGACGGCAGCGCGAAGTTGACCGTGCCCAGCTTCAGTTTCTGAAGCAGTTCCTTGTCCTTGCCCAACTGGCTCGAGCCAAAGGTCACCACCTTGGCCTTACCGGCGAGCTTTTCGTTGGCGCGCTTGGCGAACTCGGTGGCCGAAGCCTCGAACAGCGATCCCGGCGCGCCGACGTGGCCGAATTTGAGCTGGAGCTCCGCGGTCCAGGCCTTGCCCGCGATCATCGTGGCGAACAGCGCCACCGTCAGTAGTTTCAGAAATCTCATATTGCCCTCCCATCGGGTTTTTCGGTTTTGAAAGTTGTTATTGGGATCCGCTGGGGACCCGTGTCTTCAGACCATATTTATGATACCACGCCTACTCGTGGGCGAACCCGATGTTCCGCCTCGCCGCCGCGGCCGGAAAGAAAGTCGAGAGCCGCCTGAACGCCGCCCTTGCCGTGCGGTACGCCCGCCCGCTCGAGGCCCATCTCGACCCCGGCGAGGGTGCCGGCCAGCATCAATTCGTTGAAGTTGCCGAGGTGGCCGATCCGGAACACCTTGCCCTGGACCTTGCCGAGGCCATTGCCGAGCGACATGTCGAAGCTTTCCAGCACCACCTTGCGGAAGGCATCGGCGTCGTGGCCGTCCGGCATCAGCACCGCCGTCAGCGAATTGCTGTACTCCCTCTCGTCGAGGCAAAGAAGCTCGAGGCCCCAGGCGCGCACCGCTCGACGGGTCGCCTCGGCGAGACGGGCGTGGCGGGTGAACACCGCCTCCAGGCCCTCCTCGAGCAGCATCCGGATCGCTTCGCGCAGCCCGAACAGCAGGTTGGTCGCCGGCGTATAGGGGAAGAAGCCCGACTCGTTGGCCTTCAGCATCTCCCGCCAGCCCCAGTAGGAGCGGGGCAGCCCGGCGGTTTCCGAGGCTTTCAGCGCCTTTTCGCTGATCGCGTTGAAGCTCAGTCCCGGCGGCAGCATCAGGCCCTTCTGCGAACCGGCCACCGTGACGTCGACGCCCCATTCCCGATGCCGGTAATCGATCGAGGCCAGGGAGGATATGGTATCGACCATCAGCAGCGCCGGATGGCCGGTTCGGTCGATGGCTTCGCGCACCTCCGCCAGGCGCGAGGTCACGCCGGTCGATGTCTCGTTGTGAACGAAGCAGACCGCCTTGACGTCGTGACTCCGATCCGCGGCGAGTTTCTCTTCCACCGCGTCGGGCGAGACGCCATGCCGCCAATCCCCCGGAATGAAATCGATCTCCAGCCCGAAGCGTCCGGCCAGTTGCCGCCATATCGTCGCGAAGTGCCCGGTCTCGAACATCAACACCCGGTCGCCCGGAGACAACACGTTGACCAGGGCCGCCTCCCAGGCGCCGGTACCGGAAGCGGGGTAGATCACGACCGGTCCATCGGTCTGGAAGATCGCCTTCAGCCCGGCGAGGACCTCGCGGGTCATCTCCACGAATTCGGGGCCGCGATGGTCGATC
>JAUXFS010000136.1 GCA_030622775.1 Rhodospirillales bacterium
GCCCGAATTGCGAACCACGGCAACCGTCGCTTCGGCACCTGCGCCTTCGAAATGATATTCCCGGTAACCCAACAGCGTGAAGTGATTCTGGTATATCCACTGCAGGAACGCGCGGACTTCCGCTACCTCGTCCTCCGGCATACCGCCGACCGCTTCCACGTCGTCGGCGATCTCGTTTACTTTGGCGCGCATCGGCTGCCAATCCTCGACAGCCGCGCGCACGTCCGCCAGAACCCCCTCGACGCCGGCGCTGATCTCTCCCAGAACCGCGCCGGACTGGTGGCTCACCTGGAAGTGCATGAACGACTCGGCAATCGCGATGTCCGCGTCGTCGTCCGGCTCGACGGTTCCAAGAGCGTTGCCGCCGTCGTCCCGAAGCATCCGAACGATGGGGTGGATGACCAGGTGCACGGTGAGGTCGCGGCGGTTCAACTCGGCGGTCACCGAGGCGACCAGAAACGGCATGTCGTCGGTGACGACCTCGATGACCGTGTGCTCGCACCGCCAACCGTGTTCGTCGAGCCTGGGATTGTAGACGCGGACGCTGGGGATGCCGGGGGCGCGCTGGCCACCCACGCGCCAGTGAGCGAAAGCGGCGCCGAAAAGGTTGTCCGCGGTTTCGCCGTAGATGTCGCGCGGCGGGACGTTGGCGTAATAGCGGCGAATGAAGCCGGATACGGTGGCCGCCTGTTCCTTGTCGCGCCGCCGTTCGGCTGTTTCGACAACCTTGTCGATCTGATCGGCCTTGTGGATCTCGGTGATGCGCGACATCGCTCGCCCTCCCTTCATCTCGCTTCTGGTTGGGGGTGAGGCTATCAGGGTCGCAACGTTTTTGAAACAGCGCGGCGACCACCGTGAAACCACGGCAGCAGCGACGCGAGCGCAAAGACTGCTATCGAGTGTTCGGGAAAAAAATGGAGCGGGCGATGGGATTCGAACCCACGACCTCAACCTTGGCAAGGTTGCGCTCTACCCCTGAGCTACGCCCGCAATAACGCCAACCCGGCGAATGCGCGCAAATATTACGGGAAGAAGTCCGGTTTGCAAGCGTCATTATTGGTGTTGTCTCCAATAATCCGACCCTTGAGCAGCACTGGCCCTCCGCGCTAGTGTCCGAACCATGCCCGCGACCGAGGAAAATCTGTTCGCCCGCCTGTCCGAACTCGGCATCGAAACCGAGACCGTCCGCCATCCGGCCGTGTTCACCGTGGAGGAGAGCAAGGCGCTGCGCGGCGATCTGCCGGGCGGTCATACCAAGAACCTGTTCCTCAAGGACAAGAAGGGCGCGCTGTGGCTGGTGGTGGCGTTGGAGGATCGGGCCGTCGATATGAAAGATCTGCGCCGGCGAATCGGCGCGGCGCCCCTGTCGTTCGGCCGCCCCGAGCTTCTCAAGGAGGTTCTCGGCGTCGATCCCGGTTCGGTGACGCCGTTCGCGGTGATCAACGACACCGAAAAACGGGTCAATGTGGTGCTTGACGAGGAAATGATGTCCTTTCGAGTGCTCAACTTCCATCCCCTGACCAATACCGCGACCACGTCGGTGACACCCGACGGCCTAACCGCGTTCATTCGATCCTGTGGGCATGAACCCGCGGTGGTGGCGTTGTGAGTGGCGATCGGTTAGACCTTGAGTCCGTCAACCCGATCCGCCATCTATGAGGTGGGTCTTGTAGTCCCCATGGCAGCGTGACAATGGCATTGATCATCGATTCCAACGATTCCACCGGCGCGGCAACAGCATCCGGCGACCTGATCAAGGAAACGGATACCAACGGTTTTAACGCCGACGTCATCGAAGCGTCGATGCAGGTTCCGGTGATCGTGGATTTCTGGGCGCCGTGGTGCGGCCCGTGCAAACAGCTCGGCCCGATGCTGGAGAAGCTGGTGCGTCAAGCCGGGGGGCGAGTCCGGCTGGTGAAGATCAACATCGACGAGAACCAGAACCTCGCCGCCCAGTTGCGTATTCAGTCCGTTCCCACCGTCTACGCCTTCCTTCAAGGTCAAGCGGTCGACGGCTTTACCGGCGCCCAGCCCGAAAGCAATTTGCGGGCGTTTGTCGACAAGCTCACCAGCGGCGCCAAGGCGCCGGTGGAGGAGATGCTGGATATCGGCCAGGAGGCGCTCGACGCCGGCGACGCCGAGACCGCGGCATCGGCGTTCTCGAGCGCTCTTGCCGAAGATCCCGGCAATTCCAAGGCCGTTACCGGCCTGATCCGCAGCCGCATCGCGCTCGGTGATGTCGCCGGGGCGCGCAAGCAGATCAACCAACTCCCTCCCGAACTCGTCGCCAAATCCGATGTGGCCGCGGCGATCACCGCCGTCGATCTGGCCGAGCAAAGCCGCAAAACGGGCGATATCACCGAACTCCGCGATCGCGCGGCCGCCAACCCCGAGGACCGCCAAGCCCGATTCGATCTGGCGTTGGCGCTGTTCGGCAACGGACGCGCCGAGGCGGCCATCGACGAGTTGCTGCAGCTGGTGCGCCTCGATCGCGACTGGGACGGGCAGGCCGCCCGCAACCAGTTGGTCAAGATATTCGATGCCCTGGGACCGACGAACCCGCTGACCACGAGTTCCCGGCGCCGGCTGTCGTCGATCCTGTTCTCATGAGCGGCGTGATCCCCGACGACCGCGTGGCGCACCTGCCGGCGGAGCTGCCGATATTTCCGTTACCGGGCGTGTTGCTGCTGCCGCACGGGCACCTGCCGCTGCACATCTTCGAGCCCCGCTACCTCAACATGGTCGAGCACGTCCTCGGCGGCAGCCGCATGCTCGGCATGATCCAGCCCAGCGATCCGGTGCCGAGCCCGGTCCCCGATGGCGCCGAGATCTATCGGACCGGCTGCGCCGGCCGCATCATTTCGTTCGCGGAGACCGACGACGGTGGCTATTTGATCACGCTGCGCGGCGTCTGCCGCTTCCGGATCATCGAGGAACTGCCGCTGGTGGAAGGCTACCGCCGGGTCTCCCCGGATTTCGCGCCTTTTCATCACGACCTGGAGGAACAGGCGAAAAACCACATCGACCGGAAACGATTGGTCGATGCCGCACGGATCTATCTTCATTTCAGGGATGCCACCACCGATTGGTCCGCGGTCGAGTCCGCCTCCGATCAAATGCTGGTCAACTCCCTCGCGATGATGTGCCCGTTCGAGCCGCGCGAGAAACAAGCGTTGCTGGAGTGCGCCGGTTTCGACGAACAAAGCAATATGTTGATCACGTTATTGGAGATGGCGGTTCACGAGGCGGAATCGTCCGCGAATAGGGCGCGCCACTGATCGAATGAAACCTCTGAACGACTGTCGTAACCCGCTATGAACACACGCAAAGTGGACCCAAAACTGTTGGAAATACTCGTCTGTCCGCTGACGAAAGACCCCCTTCGTTACGATCCGGAGCGCCAGGAGTTGATCAGCGAACGGGCCGGGCTCGCCTATCCGATCCGTGACGGCATTCCGATCATGCTCGCCGACGAAGCCCGGTCTCTCGACGGCGACGGCGAAGGACAATCGGCGTCATGACACAGAATCTTGGCAACAGACGTCACCCGATCGAGATCCGCCTCAAGCGCGAGGAGAAAGCGCTGGAGATCGATTTCGACGACGGCCGATCTTTCCGCCTGCCGGCCGAACTACTCCGGGTGGAAAGCCCCTCGGCCGAGGTACAGGGCCACGGGCGCGACACCAAGACGACCGTCGCCGGCCGGCGCCATGTGGGTATCATGAAGTTGGAACCGGTCGGCAACTACGCGCTCCGTATAGGATTCGACGATCTCCATGATACGGGCCTCTACTCCTGGGACTGGCTCTACGATCTCGGCGCCAACCAGGACGAGATCTGGCGGGAGTACCTCGATGCCCTCGAGGCGAAGGGATTGAGCCGCGATCCGTGACAGGATCGGTACGTCCCCGAATACGATCCGCCGGCAGCGGTGCTTCTCTACGTCGGCCGCGCGCGCATCAGCTTCGGCAGCTCCCCGACGGCGCCCATCGCGTGACGCATGAACAGCTTCTTCAGCGGCGGGACCAGGTTGACCCCGGCCAAGCCGAGGTCGCGGGCCAGCCGCAGCGGTCCGATATTGTTGGAAAACAGCCGGTTGATGCCGTCGGTCATCGCCAGCATCAGGACGTTGTCGAACCGCCGCCAGCGCTGGTAGCGTTCGAGAACGTCGGCGGCGCCGATGTCGAGGCCCAAACCGCGGGCGTCGGCGAGCACCTCGACGAGGGCGGCAACGTCGCGCAAGCCCATGTTGAGACCCTGTCCGGCGATCGGGTGCATCCCATGAAGGGCGTCACCGACCAGGACCAGACGCAGGGCCACGGCCGTTTCGGCGAACTGCAGAGAAAGCGGATACGACCACCGCGGACCGATCACCTCGAGATGCCCGAGGAAATCGCCGAACCGCCGGCCGAGTTCGGCGGTGAACGCCGCGTCGTCGAGCGCCATGATCGCCGGCGCCAGATCGGTCCGCTCGGTCCAGACAATCGACGAGCGGTTGCCGAGCAACGGCAGAATGGCGAACGGTCCGGCAGGCAGAAAATGCTCGTGAGCGATGGAATGGTGGGGCTTTTCATGGGCAACGGTGCAAACAATGGCGGTCTGTTCGTAGGACCATTGGGTGACCCGAATCCCGGCGCTATTCCGGGTCGGTGACCCGCGGCCCTCGGCGGCGACGACCAGCGGCGCGTGGATTCGTCCGCCGTCCGCCAGCCGCGCCTCGATACCGGCGGCGGACCGGGCAAGGTCCGACACCCGGGCCGGCGCCGCCAAATGTACCCCGTCGATCTCCCGCATCCGGTGGAACAGCGCCTTCCGGAACACCCGGTTCTCCACCATGTGGCCGAAGGGCTCCTCGCCGATGTCATGGTGGTCATAGTGCAGGAACAGATTGGATCGACCCTCCGACACTCGAATATCCAGCATCGGCGCCGCGTCGTCCTTCATTCCATCCCACAAGCCGACACCTTCCAGAAGCCGCCGGGAAGACTGCGCGATGGCCGAGGCACGGCCGTCGAATCCGGCCTCCAGAACCGCCGCGGGATCGGCGGCCTCCACCACGGCAACCGTCATTCCGGCGTCGCCGAGAGCACAGGCCAGGGTACCGCCGACTAGACCGCCGCCGACGATCAGCACGTCGGCTCGGATATCATCGGAGGTTCGCCCGAGGCCTTTTGTCATGGTTCCAACTCCCGCCCGTTCATCGTCTCGCCCCGGGGGCCATGAGTTTCCCGCCCATGCCCAGGTTTTGTTCATTGCCGCCAAGATGCCCGTAATTTAGGCACCTACATGGCAGGCGCCTGTTCGATCGCATCCCGAGCTTTCCCTACAGGGCACTGATTTTCAACTACTTCTTTCGTCCTCTCACCGGTTGGCACGGTTCGTGAAACCAGCCTCGGTGGGTGGCCAAGCCCGCCTTCGCTGCTTTTCTGATGTCGAACCGGGCCGATTCACGATGACCGCCACATGGACGGTCGAGCAGCGGAAGCGGAAACCCAGCGGCATCTAGCAAAAGGAAGTGGATCTATGAAGCTCATCACCGGGGTTATCAAGCCCTTCAAGTTAGACGATGTGCGCGAGGCACTCACGGCAATCGGCGTGCAAGGGATGACCGTCACCGAGGTCAACGGCTTCGGACGACAAAAAGGTCAGACCGAGATTTATCGAGGTGCCGAGTACACGGTCCAGTTCGTACCCAAGATCAAGATCGAAGTCGCGGTCAACGACAACATGGCGGAGAGCGTTGTCGAGGCTATTCAGAACGCGGCGCGAACCGGCAAGATCGGAGACGGCAAGATCTTCATCTGGGAGGTGGACAAGGCTGTCCGCATCCGGACCGGCGAAATCGACGCCGGCGCCCTCTGAAGCCGGGGTCGAGCATCGTAACTTCTGCCCATTTTTTGCCCACATCTCGGGATAGAGCCCAATTCTTAGGCGTAGAGGCCTTGGGGCGATTCCCCATGGATCTCCAGCCGAGGGCC
>JAUXFS010000068.1 GCA_030622775.1 Rhodospirillales bacterium
GAGACGACTTGGTGGTTTCGCCCGTTGACCCGCTGGCACTGAGCCGGGCGTTGATCCGCTGCCCGAGCGTCACGCCGATCGACGCCGGCGCGCTCGACGTTTTGCAGGCGGCTGTCGAGGGGTTGGGATTCGCCTGTACCCGGCTGCCGTTCTCGGAGCCCGGAACCGCGGACGTCGACAACCTCTATGCCCGGTTCGGCGGACGGCCGCCGAATTTCTGTTTTGCCGGCCATACCGACGTGGTGCCGGTGGGCGACGAGGCCGCATGGACATGCGACCCGTTCGGAGGCGAGATCCGCGACGGGAGGCTCTACGGCCGCGGGACATCCGACATGAAGGCGGCGATCGCCTGCTTCACCGCCGCCGCGGGCCGCTTCCTCGCCGATCGCGGCGACGCCTTCGACGGTTCGCTCAGCCTGTTGATCACCGGCGACGAGGAAGGCCCGTCGATCAATGGCACCCGCAAGGTCCTCGGATGGCTGGGCGAGCGGGGCGAGGTCCTCGATGCCTGCCTGGTCGGCGAGCCGACCAACCCGAACGTCCTCGGCGAGATGATCAAGATCGGCCGCCGCGGCAGCCTCAATTGCGCTCTCACCGTCAACGGCGTCCAGGGTCACGCCGCCTACCCGCGGATGGCCGACAACCCGATCCCGCGGCTGGTGCGGATGCTCGACGCTCTCGACCACGCCCCGCTCGATCACGGCACCGAGCACTTCGGCCCCTCGACCCTGACGGTGACCACCATCGACGTCGGCAACGCCGCGACCAACGTCATTCCCGCCCGCGCCCACGCCAAGTTCAACATCCGGTTCAACGACGAACAGACCCCGGAAGGCCTGAGAGCCTGGATCGAGGACCGTTGCCGGGAATTCGGCGACCGCTTCGAGCTCGACACCACCTGCACCGGCGTGGCGTTCCTGAGCCCGCCCGGACGGCTCAGCCGGGCCGTCGCCGACGCGGTCCGGCGGGTGACCGGGCTGGAACCCGAGCTGAGCACCAGCGGCGGCACGTCGGACGCCCGCTTCATCAAGGACGCCTGCCCGGTCGCCGAGTTCGGCATGCCCGGCGAGACCGCGCACAAGGTGGACGAGAACATCGCCGTCGCCGACTTGGCGACGCTGACGGACATCTACGGCACGGTCCTCGACGGCTTTTTCGCTCCGGAGCGCTGATGCCGACGCTCCAGCAAACGGTGATGGCAATCTACGGGGCCTACCGCCTGGCGCGGCTCGATGCGGCCGGCATGTCGTACTTCGACACCTCGGTCGCCGGATTCTGGCGGTCGTTTTTCGCCGCCGCGATCATCGTCCCCTTCTACGCGATGTTGCTGGCGATCCGCTTTCCGATCATCGCGGCGGATGCCGATCCGACCCGGTTCGTCCTTACCGAATCCATCGCCTACGTGGTGTCCTGGACCGCGTACCCGCTGGTGATGGCTTCGCTGACCCAGACGCTCGGGTGCCGGAGCCGGTTTCAGGGCTACATCATCGCCTACAACTGGTCGATGGTCCTGCAGATTGCTCTCGTTCTATTCATTGCCCTTCTCTCGACCACGGGCGTCGTTCCCAAGGAAGCCGGCCAATTCCTCTCGTTGGCGACCTACCTGGTGATTCTCGGGTATGTCTGGTTCATCGCCCGGATCGCACTGGGGGTGCCGGCGCTGACCGCCGCCGGCATCGTCGCGCTCGACATCGGACTCAGCTATTTCATCGACTATTTCGCCGACAGGCTCTACTGACCCCTCGGCTCAGGAGGGCCGGTCCGCCCGACGACACCAAACCAGGAGCATGAACGCGGCGAAGGCGGCGGCCGCCGTCACCGCGATCACCGCCGCCATCGGCAACTGCGAGGTCGGGACGAAGGCGCCGACCACCAGGCTGGCGGTGCCGGCGACGGCCATCTGCAGGAAACCCAGCACCGCCGAAGCGGTGCCGGCGATCCGCGGGAACGGCGCCAATGCGCCGGCGAAGCCATTGGCAAGGACGATCCCCATGCCGGCGGTGAACACCATCATCGGTACGACGATCTGGGCGATGCCAATGGCGCCCGCGAGCGCGATCGCCGCCATCGCGCCACCACCGGCAAGGCACAGGCTGACTCCGGCCGCCAGCATCCGATCGATGCCGTGACGTTGGGTCAGACGACCGGCGGCGAGGCTTCCCGTGAGGAAGCCGGCGACGTTGAGGATGGCGAGCATGCCGAACTGTGCCGGACCGAGCCCGAGAAGATCGATGAATATGAACGGCGAACCGGCGGCGAAAGCCATCAGCCCGGCGAAGACGAAAGCGACCGCGAGGGAGTAGCCATAGTAGGCCGGGCTCGACAGCAGCACACCGTATGCGCGGCCGAGGCTTCGGAGATTGAGCGGGCCGGCGTCGGTATGAGCGTTGGTCTCCTCCAGAAGCGCCCACACCCCGACCAGGATCACCACGCCGACGACGCACAGAAAAACAAAAGCGGCGCGCCAGCCGAACCACACTTGCAGGTAGCCGCCGATGATCGGCGCCACCGCCGGCGAGATGGCGAGGGCGACGCCGATGTAGGCCATCGCCTTCGCCGAGCGGGTCGGCCCGTAGACGTCGCGGACGATCGCCCGGCCGAGGACCGGGCCCGCGCACGCCGCCATCCCTTGCGCCAGGCGGCCGGCGATCAGCCCCTCGATTGTGGTGGCGAAGGTGCAGGCGATGCTGGCGGCGACGTACAGGGCGATGCCGACGAGCAACACCGGCCGCCGGCCGAAACGGTCGGAGAGCGGTCCGTAGACCAACTGGCCGACGGCGAAGCCGAACAGGAACATCGAGAGGGTCAGGTTGACCTTCTCCGCGTCGGTCGCCAGCGACTCGACCAGGGACGGCAGCGAAGGAATGTAGATCGAAGTGGAGATCTGCCCCAGCGCCACCAGCGCCGTGAGCAAGGCGCCAACGGAAAGGGATTCGGGGTGCGGCTTCGGGCCGGACAAGCGCAGCATCCCGCTTTATACCAACACTCATTGATAGTGACCTACGGCAGTTTGACCGCCTGGGCCGGTCAGCCCCCGCGTTCGCGCTCGAGCAACGCCTTCTTACGCTCGACCCCCCAGCGATAGCCGTGCATCTTGCCGTCACCGCCGACCGCCCGATGACAGGGCACCACCAGCGAGACGGGATTGGTGGCGCAGGCGCGTCCCACCGCGCGGGCGGCGCCGGGTTGGCCGAGGGCGGCGGCGATCTCGCCATAGGTGCGGGTTTCGCCCGCCGGAATCGCCTGCAGCTCTCGCCATACCCGCCACTGGAACGCCGTCGCCCGGATGTCGAGCGGCAGGTCGGCGTGGGGCGTGCCGGCGTCGGCCAGTTCGAGAACGGCGCCGACCCATTCGGCGAGGGCACCGTCGTCGCGGCCGATCTCGGCCTCGGGGAACTCGTTTTCCAGTTCCGCCTCGAGGAAAGCCTCGGTATCGCCGAGCGACACCATGCAAATGCCCCGTTCGGTCGCCGCCACCAGCAGCCGGCCGAGCGACCCCACCCGGGAGTGCGCGACGACCGTGTAGGCGATGCGGGCGCCGCGACCGCCCTTGGCATACGAGGCCGGGGTCATCCCCAGGTGCGCCGGCGCCTTCTCGTAGAGCCGGCTCGACGACCCGTAGCCGGCGCCATAGAGAGCCATCGTCACCGGCTCGCCCTCCTTCAACGATTGCTTCAGCCGGCCGAGTCGCACCGCCTCCGCGTACTGGCGCGGCGAGACCCCCATCATCGCCTTGAACAGCCGTTGCAGATGGTGGGGGCTGATCCCGACGGCGGATCCCAGTTGGTCCAGGGTGGGGACACCCTCGTCGCGGGTTTCGATCGTTCGGCAAACCGTTCTGATCGTGGCGACGCGGGGATCGGCGGCCTCCGCGCGCTCCGGCCGGCAACGCTTGCACGGCCTGTAGCCGGCCTGGACCGCCGCCTCGGGAACGGCGAAGAAGCTCACCTGGGCGCGGCCCGCCCTACGGCTGGGACAGGACGGGCGGCAAAACACGCCGGTCGAGCGCACGGCGTAGACGAAGGCGCCATCGCATCGGGCGTCGCGGTCGAGCACCGCCCGCCAGCGCTGCTCGTCGGTGTCGGGGAAGGGGAGAATATTGTTCATCCCGCCATCGTAACCGCGGCGGCGCCGAAATCTATCCGAAGCTTGCGGTCGAATTTCGCCGCTCGTTGGTATCACCCGTAGCGATGCAGGCTCCGTCCGTGACGGCGCAGCCAGGCGCGGCTGCCGGCGACGTCCTCGGTCAGCGCCGCCACCGTGCGCCAGAAACTCGGGCCATGGTCGCGATGGGTCAGGTGGGCGACTTCGTGGGCGACGACGTAGTCGAGCACGACCACGGGCGCCATCACCAGCCGCCACGAGAACGACAGGTTTCCCGTCGCCGAGCACGATCCCCAGCGCGAGCGGGTATCGCGGACGGTGATCCGCCCGGGCGCGCGCCCGAGGGTCGCCGCCTTGTCGCCGACCCGCGCGCCGATCTCCACCCGGGCCTGGCGACGCAGCCAATCGGCGACCCGCCGCGGCAGATCCTCGGCCCGACCGGCGACGATGATCTCGCCGCCTTCGCGCCGAACGGCGGGAAAGGTCCGGGCGTGGTGGCGGAGGCGATGGTCTTGGCCGAGAAACGGCAGCACCGCACCGTCTTCGAACGCCACCCTGGGCGGGATCGCCGCGAGGCGGCGGGCGATCCACCCGGCGTGATTGCGGGCCAGGGTGATGCCCTCGTCGAACGACGCCCGCTCGGGGATCGTCACCACCGCCCCGTCGCCTTCGGCGGCGAGCCGCAGAATGATCCGCCGCGCTCGCGGGTGCCGGCGTACGGTGAGGAGCACGGCGCGGGCGTCGAGGTCGAGGACGACCGTGTGCTGCCGTGGCCGCAAGCGGGACCGCAGCGGTGACAGGAGCCTCACGGTGCCGGCGGCGGGTTGAAATCGAGGCTTTCGAGGGTGATGAACAGGTCGGCGGCGCGGGTGGCGCTCAGTCGCGTCAGCGGCGGCCGGATATTGAACCACTCGTCATCACCGGTATGGCGAGCCATGACCTCCTTGAGCGCCGCGGTGAGCGGCAACGCCGAGATCGCGTTGCGCACCGCCGTCAGCCGCGCCTGGACTCGCTCCGCCGTCTCGACGTCGCCCTGCCGCCAGGCGGCGAACACTTCCGCGCCGAGGAAAGCGGCGACGTTGCTAACCGCGGTGATGCATCCCACGCCGCCCTCCTTGAGCAGCGGCAACAGGAACTCGTCCGAGCCGCTCAAAACGCCGAAGCCGGGAAAGGCGTGGGCATTGCGGATCATGTTGTGGACGTCCCCGGAGCTGTCCTTCATTCCGGCCACCGTATCCGGATACCGCTTGAGCAGCCTCTCGATCAGGTCGTGACCAAGAAACACGCCGGACATCTGCGGGAAGTGATAGAGGTAAATCCGCAGCCGAGGGTCGCCCACCCGTTCGATGACCTCGGCGTAGGACGCGAACAGCCCATCGTCGCTGACGTTCTTGTAATAGAACGGCGGCAGCATCAGCACCCCCGCCGCGCCGAGTTCCACCGCCTTGCGGGTCAGCCTGACGGTATCGGTCAGCGCGCAGCATCCGGTGCCCGGCATCAACACGTTGCCCGGAATGCCATCCTCGATCAGGTCTTCGAGCAGTCGTACCCGCTCGTCCACCGAGAACGAGTTGGCCTCGCCGGTGGTGCCCAGCACCGAAAGGCCGTCGCAGCCATTGTCGCGGAGCCACCGGCAGTGGCGGGCGATCGCCGCGCGGTCGGGCGCGAGGTCGCCGTCGAGCGGCGTCAGCACCGCGGCGAATACACCTTGAACGGATGAGTTCATTTTCAGCCCCCTTTATCGTCTCTCAGAGCCGGGCTCTCAGGCCGGCCAGGTCACGATATGATGCTCCAGCGGCCCCGCCCGTTTCTCCGGCACCGCCCGGCCGCGAACGGAAATGCCGACGGTGTGGACCAGTTCCGGGTCGCCGGACACCAACGGGTGCCACCACGGCAGGTCACGGCCCTCGGCAAGTATACGATAGGCGCACGATAGCGGCAGCCAATGGAATTCGGCGATGTTGCCGGCGGCGAGAACTTCGCAGTTCGGGATGTAGCGGTGCCGCTTTTCGTACTCGCCGCAACGGCAGGTATGGGTGTTCAACAACCTGCAGGCCACGTCGGTGTGGCTGATCTCGCCGGTCACCTCGTCCTCCAGCTTCTCGAGACAGCATTTGCCGCAGCCGTCGCACAACGATTCCCACTCGTCGCGGGTCATCTCCGCGAGCGCCTTCAGTTCCCAGAAAGGACGCTCCGTCACGGCTTCGGCGGATGGTACGGACATGCGGGAAGGTCTCCTGGCGACACGTTCCGGGAACCAATGTCGTTCGATTCGCCCTCAACCGTCAACAGCGCCGTTCATTCCCGGTGGATCCTCGGAATCGATGAGGTGGACGAAGGAGCCGATCACCGTCCCCTCGATCAGCCCGGTCGCGCCCAGATCCCGGCCCGAGGCGTCGGCGCAGGTGAACAACGGCCGGCCGGGACCCTCGCGGACGACGCGGGCGTAATGGAACTCATGGCCGCGGAATCGGCTGCCGGCGGCGCCAAGCGGACAGCCAGCGGCGAGCGCCACCCGCCGGTAGCCCAGGTGCAGGCGGCGCTCGGCGAACGAGGTCTCGAGCGGCAGAAGGCCGGCCATGGCGTGGCGATGACCCTCCGCGTCGACGAGGCCCCGGCCCAACACCATGTAGCCGCCGCACTCGCCGAACACCGTCGCCCCGGCATCGGCGAGGGCGCGCAGACCGTCGATGAAGGTTCGGTTGGCGGCGAGGGCGCCGGCGTGCAGTTCCGGATACCCGCCGGGCAGGTAGACGGCGTCGGCGCCGGCGGCCGGCGGGTCGCCGTTCAGCGGCGAAAACGGCAGGATCTCCGCGCCGGCGGCCCGCCAACCGTCGATCACCATCGGATAGCGAAATGCGAAAGCCTCGTCTTCGGCGACGGCGATCCTTTGCCCGAGGGGCGGCAACGGCCGCACGCCGCCCGGTCCCTGGTTTTGCGCCCACGAACGGGCCATTGAACAAAGCGCGCCGACATCCACGTGATCGGCGACCATCGCGGCGGCGCGGTCGAGAAAATCATCGAGCTCGGGATGCTCGATCGCCTGCACCAGCCCCAGGTGGCGCTCCGGCAGCGCCAGCCCTTCGGCCCGGGGCAGGCAGCCGAGGACCGGGATCTCCGGTAAGGAAAGGGCGCAGGCCTCGCGCAGAATGGCCGCGTGACGGCCGCTGCCGACCCGGTTGAACACCACGCCGGCGATGTCTACCCCCGGGCGGTGACCGGCAAATCCCCGGAGGACAGCCGCCGCCGATGCCGCCTGGGCATGGGCATCGATGACCAGCACCACCGGCCAGCCACTGACCTCGGCCAGATCCGCGGTCGACCCCTCGCTGACCGTGGCGCCATCGAAAAGGCCCATGACACCCTCGCAGATGATGATCTCCGCGTCGGCGGCCAAGCGACCTGCGGCGGCAATCACGGTTGACGCACGCATTGCCCACGGGTCGAGGTTGAAGCAGGGCCTTCCGCTGGCCGCCGCGTGGAAAGCGGGGTCGATGTAGTCGGGGCCGGCCTTGGCCGAGCCGACGGCAAGCCCCGACGCCGCCAAGTGGCGCAAGAGCCCGAGGGTGAAAACAGTCTTGCCGCAGCCCGAGGCGGGAGCGGCGACGATCAGGCCCCC
>JAUXFS010000162.1 GCA_030622775.1 Rhodospirillales bacterium
CAGCCGGAAACCCGGAGCTTGGTGAACTCGTTGACGGTCGCGGCCAGTTGCAGATCGGTCTTCCGGGACGGATCGCCGGTGTCGAGCTTGCCGACCTCCAGCTTCTCGACATCGACGTCGATGGTCACCTCGGGGGTGACCGAAGAGTCGTGGAAACGAATCCCGGCGTTGTCCGAAAAGACGAATTTCCGCAGCCGGAGCGCGGGAGACCGGCCCGGCGATTGCTCTTTTACGGCCTCTGTTTCCGGTCCCTCGGTGGCGGCACCCGTTCCGAACGCGGAGAACAGTTTGTCGTTGAATTCGATTTCGAGACCGCCGATTTCGAGCGTGTCGGCGCCGACGTTCAAGGCCTGATCGGCGCGAACGCCCGACAGTGCCAGCTCCCGCCATTTCGCCTGGGCGATGGCGCCCTCGGCGATGTCGGCGGCCAGCGCCGCGATGGTGGCGTCGAGTTGCGCTTGCCAATGCCGCTCCGGCCCGGTGTTCGCCACCATCGCCTCGCCGACGTTGGTATTGATGTGCTCCGCGCTCATGCGCATGGCGGGCCGTCCCTCGGTTGCGGGAACCGATGCCTTGAGCGACGAAAGGTTGGCCGCGCCGCTGACCTTGACCGCGATGTCCTCGCCCGAGGTGGTCAGATCCAGCGTCGCGAGGGTGACGTCGAGCCGTTCGGCCGTGGCCTGGGCTGGTCCGCGAAGATCCAGGGCATCGACCGAGAGCCGGGGCGCGGCGTCGAGGCGAAGCCCGCCCTCCTTCAACGCCAGCAGCAACCGGGTCAGATCGAGTTCGGCCCCGGTGAAAGCGAGTTGAAGCGGTTCGCCCGCCGCGGGTTCATCCGGCAACGACAGGCTCGACGGGCCGAGGACCGACTTTCCCGTGGCCGCGACGGACAGGCTGTCACCCGCTTGCTCCACTTTCAACGCGGAGATGTCGATCTCGAGGCGGTCGGTCTCGGCCTCGATCGGTTGTTCGAGGGCCAGCGATTGCACCGTCAATCGCGGCGCGGCATCCACTCGCAGGGTGCCCGCGTCGGCACTCAGCGACACCTTGCCGAGATCCAGGGTCGCGTCGGCAAAGCTCAGTCCCAGAACCGCCGCGCCGTCCGCCGCCTGGGGTAGCGACAGCGTGAACCCGCCGAGCGCCGCCCGGCCGGCCGCGGCCAGTGACAGTTTTCCTTCCGCCTGCTCCACTTTCAGTTCGGACAGGTCGATGCCGATCCGGTCGCCTTGCCCGTTGACCGCGCCCGACAACTTGGGGGCGAGGATGGCAAGCCGTGGCGTGGCGGTCAAAGCGAAGGGGCCGTCGGCGCGGACGGAGAGGTCGAGGTCCTCGAGGTCGAGGGTAACGTCATCGAAATCGACAACGGCTCCGCCGACTCCGATCCCGCCCCGCTTCCAGACGATGCGCACCGTCCCCTCGACCTCGGTGTTTCCGTTCTCGTCCAGAACCAGCCGGGTACCGAGTGTGCTGACCCCCTCTTCGAAGCGAATCGCAAAGCCGCCCGGGTGGATCGTATCGATATCCTGCTCCAGGACCTCGCCCCGGGACGCGACCTCGACCCGTCCCGATGGGAACACGGTGATGTCATGCCTGAATTTGGTGCTGAGCGAACCCGATTTCTCCTGAAATCCCAGCGACCCCGAAAACGACTCGATCTTGGTGAAATCGGCCTCGTCGACGGTGCCCTCGACCGACAGGGTGAGCTTTTCGGCAAAGGGGCGTGCCTCGCCCTTCCATTCGAAGGGCATCGTGTTGAAGGTGCCGACGAGTTCGAAGGTGCCCGGATCGTCGGGTTCCCAAGTCCTGAAGCCGGCCAGGCTGAGGCGCTCGACATCCAGGTTTATTGTCCCGCGGGTGCGGTCGGTGAAGAACACCCGGCTGTTGCGCAACTCGAACTCGTCCAGTCCCGCCCCCCAGCCGCCTTCGCCCTCCGGCGCCGGTTCGGCATCCTCGTCGGCCGCCATCAGCTTGCTGAGCTCGATACCGTTGACGATGATCTCGCCGTTGGTTTCCCGGGTGATCTGGATGTCCACGCCGTCGATGATCATCTTCTCGATCACCGCCTGCTCGCTAAGCAGATTGACCAGCCGGAACGTGACCCAGACGCCGCCGACCTGGCCCTGATTTTCCGGTTCGACGCCGAACCGCATCGGCCCGATAAAGGCACGGCGTCGCCACAGGTCGATGTTGAGGGTGGGCATCCCTTCGCTAACGATGCCCATGCGATCGAGCTCGCGCTTGATCACGTAGCGCGCCACCACCTCGGGAACGGCGTGGACGATCAGCACCAGTACGGCGAGAACAACCGTGGTGACGACCGCGGCCTTGAGGAGCCGGTGCCCTCCTTGGCGAGGCGGCGATTGCTTCGAGGGTGGCGGGGGGGGCGTTACGGTCGTTTCGGTCGGGTTGGGCGTGGTCATGGGTCTGCCGTTTGTTGCGATTTCTTGTCGAAGGGTTCGGTCGGATAAGAGGCGTTCCGCTGCCGAAACTGGGGATTATACCAACTCGCGGTTCAACGCGATGGCATCAGCGCTCCTGCTCCCCCGTTCGCGACGTCATCTCTCCGCGAACCAGTTCGAGTGAGGGGTCGACGGGCGGTTGTCCCGACAACGCCAGTTCCTTGATGGTTCGTCCGTGGAGCGTCTCGGACAGGGTTTCCTGGATCTCGCTCACCAGCCGCTCGACGGCGGGTAGTCGCGGCAGGCGTTCGAGACCGAAGAGACCTTCCTCGCCAAGCTCACGAACCGCATCGAGAACGTCCTTGACCGCGGTGGTGTCGAAGGGGCGGGCGGGAAGGTAGTATGGGGGGTCATCGGCGCTCTTCGTCAACAGCCCCCCCTTCTCCAGCGCCATCATCACCCGCTCCACGGCCTGACTTGGCGTATTCAGACGCCTCGCCAATCGCTGGAGAGTCCAAGCCGGTGCGCCCCTGTAGAAGCTCTTGGCGATCATCACGACGGCCAAAAGAGCCATCTTTTCCCTCATGCGATTGCTCAACCACAACGGGCCCCGGCCCACCGTGAGGTATTCCGGGTGCTGGTTATAGAAGGCGATGGTCCCGCCGATCAGGAGGATCAACCAGCTTAGATAGAGCCAGATCAGGAACAGGATGAGGGTGGCGAAAGCGGAGTAGATCGCCGTGTACCTGGCGGAATTCGCCACAAAGGAGGCGAAGCCCCATCCCGCGGTCATCCACAGGGCACCGGCCACGATCCCGCCGAGGAGGGCGGCGCGAAACCGCACCTTCGTGTTCGGGATGAAGATGTAGACGAACGTGAACGCGCCGGCGACGAGAAGATAGGGCGTCAGCCTGCCCGCCATCCCGAGGAGGATTCCCAGCGGCTCGATGGCGGTCAGTCTCTCGACCACCGCGGTGCTCGTCAGCGACGCGGTGATGCCGACGGCCGAGAACACCAGCACCGGTCCAATCAGAAGGACGCTCAGATAATCGCTGAACCTCCGGGCGAAGGGGCGAACCTCGCTGATCCGCCAGGTGTCGTTGAACGCGGCCTCGATTTTCTGCATCAGCGAGACGACGGTGTAGAAAAGCAGGGCGAGCCCCACGGCGCCGAGCACGCCGACCTTGATGTTGTCGACGAATCCGATCACGTGCTCGGTGATTTCCTGTCCCTTTTCGCCGAGCGGCTCCAGCAACTGGAGCAGCATCGGTTCCACCTGATTGTGCACGCCGAACCCCTTGAGCACCGAAAAGCTCAGCGCGAGCAAGGGCACGAACGAGAGAAGGGTCGTGTAAACCAGGCTCATTGCGTGCAGGGTCAGATTGCCGGCGAGGACGTCGCGAGAGATCGCGAAGACGACCCTGAGGATCGCGATCGGCCAGGCTTTCCATCGTGGCAGGGACCGCGTGTCCACGCTCCACAGGGCCTTGACGATGGTGGCTTCGAACGGGAGTTGTGGTTCCATCGCTTCCGACGCGGCTCTTTTCCCGGTGGCGGGACGCGGAGACGTTCCCGCCGGGCGCCGGAGTCGATCAACCGGCGAGGGAATAGTGGCCCACTTTAGCCGATGAAGCCATAGGCAAAGGCGAGCAGCAGAACGCCGAGAACCACCCGGTAGACGACAAACGGGGTAAAGGTGGCGCGGCGGAGCCAGGCCATCAACGCGGCGATGGCGACCAGCGCCGAGACCAGGGCGAGGCCGGCGGCGGTAAAGGCATCGGTTGTCAGCCGGGCGTCGGCGGACTGATAGAGCTCCAATCCCTTGAGCACGCCGGCACCGAGGATCGTCGGCATCGACAGCAGCATTGAGAAACGGGCGGCGTCGATTCTATCGAAACCGAGCATGCGCGCCGCGGTCATGGTGATGCCGGAACGGCTGGTTCCGGGGATCAGTGCGAGAATCTGGCTGACGCCGATGACCGCCGCGTCCGAAAATCGGATGTGCTCCAGGCGTCGGACGGTCAAGCCAAAGGTGTCGGCGGCGTAAAGCAGGATGCCGAACCCCAGGGTGGTCCAGCCGATGACCTCGATGCTCCTGATGCCCTGCGGGTAGAAACGATTGAGGACCAATCCCGCGGCGACCACCGGAAGGGTGGCGACGATGACCAGCACGGCCAACTTGGCTCCCGGATCCCACCGCCCCTTCGCCACGCGACCGAGCCCGGCCAGCATCATCCAGACATCGCGCCAGAAGTACAACATCACCGCGCCGAGGGTTCCGACATGAACCGCGACGTCGATCAACAACCCCTGATCCGGCCATCCGGCGACGATCGGCACCAGGATCAGGTGGGCGGACGAACTGATCGGCAGGAACTCGGTGATTCCCTGGACGAGGGCGAGAACGGCTATATGCAGTAGGGACATATTTTTTTCAGCCTAATATATCGTGTTTGGCGCCGCGACTTTCGCAAGCTTACCTAAGCTAACAAAGAATCTGTTGCCAGGGCTTTTTGACCTTGTATTTTCCGGGCTTCGGTCCGATTCTCAGCCGGCGCGGAGTTGAGCTTCTCCTCCATGCTGTGTTGATGCGTGCCGCATCGCGCGAAGGCGCGTTCCCGGCCGGGGAATTCGGATCGGGAACCGCCGAAGACAAAAACGAGCGCGGTGTCTGGGAAGGACGTTCACCAAAGAGCGGTTGTGGGGATATGCGATGCGCAAAATCATTGATCGTGCCGTGCCCGCGAGGCAGGGGCTTTACGACCCCCGAAACGAGCATGACTCCTGCGGTATCGGCTTCGTCGCCAATATCAAAAACCGCAAGAGCCACGGCATCATCGACCGGGGACTGGAAATTCTGTTCAAGCTGCGTCACCGCGGCGCGGTGGGCGCCGACGTGCTGGCGGGAGACGGAGCCGGACTTCTCATTCAAATCCCCGACCGGTTCCTGCGCGAGGAGTGCGGGGCGCTCGGCTTCGAGCTTCCGGCGCCGGGAGACTATGCGGTCGGCATGGTTTTCCTGCCGCGCAACGACGAGACCCGCGCCAAGTGCATCGCGGCAATCGAGGGAACCCTTGTCGAGGAAGGTCAGGCGGTGCTCGGCTGGCGCGACGTGCCGACCGACAGTTCGGTGCTCGGCTTCAGCG
>JAUXFS010000382.1 GCA_030622775.1 Rhodospirillales bacterium
AGGGCGGAGAAATCCGAGGCAAGGGCGGAGAAACCCGCGGACACCGACGCGCCCGGCGAAGAGACGGCGGGAGACACCGCGAACGATACCGCGAACGGTACCGCGAACGATTGAGCGCTTTGGCGGCGCAAAACCATCACCGAGTTGAACACTGCCGCACTGATCACTGCCGCACCGGGGGCTTTCCAAACGATTCCGCCGGACACCTTTCTTGTCACGTCGAAGGGCCTGCCGTAGGCTTGGAAGCCGCCGATGGCGTCGGGAGAAGCGCCGAGCGGGGCGAATAGCGATCTGGAGGGGCGGCGATGGATTTGTGGGATTGCCCGGTGGTGGTCACCGGCGCGGCCTCCGGGCTGGGTGCCGAGACCGCCCGTCACTTGGCCGAAGCCGGCGCCAAGGTGACGATGATCGACATCGACCGCGCCGGAATCGAGGCCCTGGCCAGCGAGATCGGCGGGCTGGCGATCCCCTGCGACGTCGCCGACGAACCTGCCGCCGAGGCGGCCATCGCCCAGGCGAAGGACGTCCATGGCCCCGCGCGGATTCTGATCGGTTGCGTCGGCGTGGCGCAGCCGCAACGGATTGTCGACGGCAACGGCAAGCCGATGCCCCTCCAGAACTTCCGGCACTTGGTCGAAGTCAACCTGATCAGCACCTTCAACATGATGCGCCTGGTCGCGGCGGACATGGCGGGGCTGAAGCCGGGACGGGACGGCGAGCGCGGGGTGATCATCTTGACGGCATCGGTGTCGGCCTACGAGGGACAGATCGGCGAAGCCGCCTACGCGGCGTCGAAGGGTGGCGTCGTCGGCATGATCCTGCCGGCGGCCCGGGAACTGGGCTCGCTCGGGATCCGCGTCGTCGGCATCGCCCCCGGGCTGTTCAGCACCCCGACCCTGTTCAAGCTGGAGCAGAACCTGGACCCGCGGATTGCCCGATCGGTGCCGTTTCCGCGGCGGTTCGGCGACCCGGCCGAGTTTGCGATCCTGGTCGTCCACGTCATCAAGAACACGATGATCAACGGCACCGTTTTGAGGCTGGACGGCGGCTATCACAAATGAGAACCGGCGATGACGACTAAGGTCGTCCTGCATCTGGTCTCACCGGCCTCCGGCGACCTTGTCGAGGTCATGGCGAGAACCCTTGTCGCGCAGCTCGCCGACGTGGCCCCGGTCCGCCATTTCTGGCAAATGGTTCGCAAACGGAAGGACGTCGAAGAGGTGCTCGCCGGCGTGGCGGAGAAGGGCGGTTTCGTGCTCCACACCATTATCGACGTCGAGATGAGGCAAACCCTGGAAGACGGGTGCCGCGGCCTCGATGTCCCGTGCATGTTCGTGTTCGAACCGTTTCTCGGATCGATCGCCACCCATTTCGGCGCCGAGCTTCGCCAGAACGCCAGCCCCCGCGTCGTCATGGACGAGGCGTACTCGCGGCGCATCGAGGCGATGCGTTACACCCTCGGTCACGACGACGGCCTCGGCCAGCAGGATCTCGAAATCGCCGACGTCGTTCTCCTCGGCGTCTCCAGGGTCACCAAGACGCCGACCTGCATGTACCTGGCCCATCGCGGCATCAAGGCCGCCAACGTGTCGCTGGTTGCCGGAATGCCGCTGCCGGACGCGGTCGTCAACGCCGGCAAGCCGCTGAAAGTAGGGCTGACGCTGGCGCCGCGGCAACTGGCCGAAATCCGCCGCAAGCGCTTCGACGTGCCCACGCGGAACAACGGCAGCGCCTATTGCGACATCGACGCCGTCAAGGAAGAGGTCCGGGAAGTCCGCCGGATGTTCGCCCGCAAGGGCTGGCCGGTCATCGACGTCACGTCGCGCTCGATCGACCAGACGGCGACGATGATCATCGATCTGCTCCACCGCCACCGGCAAGCCGCCCAATAGCCGGCCCGCCCGGGCCACTTTCGCCGAGGTCCGTGAGCATGAAATCCATAACATTTATTTATGGAATTGCCAATTTTCAGAATTTGATCTCATGCTCCGGTGCTGATACGAAATAGCGATACGCAACAGGCCTGCCATGTGAACGGCGCAGGCGATCGATGCCAAGACACCGAGGGAGGGACGAGATGAGAAAGACAACTCTGCTAGCGTGCGCCGCGATGGCGATGTCCGTGGCGGCGACGGGATCCGTGGTCGCGGAGACCCCGACCATGTACGTGGGCGCCTACGGCGGTTCGACCGAAAAACTGATGAAGTCGAAGATCATTCCCGCGTTCCAGGCCCAGAACGACGTGAAGATCGTCTATGTGCCCGGCAACTCCACCGACACGCTGGCCAAGTTGCAGGCGCAGAAGAGCAAGCAGGAGCTCGACGTGGTGTTCCTCGACGACGGCCCAATGTACCAAGCCGTGGCGATCGGGTTCTGCGCGCCGATCCAGGACGCGGCGATCATGAACGACATCTACGATATCGCCAAAATGGGTACGGACAAGGCGATCGGCGTCGGCTTCGTGGTCACCGGCATCGCCTACAACAAGGAGATGTTCGCCAAGAAAGGCTGGGCGGCGCCGAACTCGTGGGAGAATCTGACCGACAAGAAGTTCAAGGGCAAGCTGGTGGTGCCGCCGATCAACAACACTTACGGCCTGCATGCGCTGATCATGATGGCCAAGCTCCGCGGCGGCGGCGAGACCAACATCGATCCCGGCTTCACCGCCTTCATCGACGAGGTCGGCCCCAACGTCCTCACCTTCGAGCCCTCCTCGGGCAAGATGTCGGAGCTGTTCCAGAGCGGCGAGATCGCCCTCTCCATCTGGGGGAGCGGTCGTCTCAAGTCCTTGGCCGACACCGGCTTCCCCGGCGACTTCGCCTATCCCAAGGAGGGCGGCGTGGCGCTGATGGTGGCGACCTGTCCGGTGGTCGACAGCGACGTGGCGGACCTCAGTCAGAAATTCGTCCAGTTCGTCCTCACTCCCGAGGTTCAGGTGATGTTGGCCGAAGCCCAGGGCTGGGGCCCCACCAACAAGACCACCCAGCTATCGAAGGAGCTGGGCGACAAGCTGCCGTACGGCCCCGAGAAGATCGGCAACCTGATCGCCGTCGATTGGGACGTCATCAACCCGAACCGGGGCGCGTGGACAAAGCGCTGGAACCGCACCGTCGAGCGTTGACCGACTGAACGAGCCGAGGCGGCGGCGTCACCGCTGCCGCCTCCCGGCGCGTTCCGGCGATCCGGCACGTACGCCGACACCAACGAACAGGGCGCCCCAGGGCGGAAGACGGGAGGAGTACGGGTGGCATGTCATTCCTGCGAATGGAAGGACTGGTCAAGAAGTTCGGCGACTTCACCGCGGTGGAGCGGGTCGACCTGAGCGTCGAAAAGGGCGAGTTCGTTTCCCTGCTCGGGCCGTCGGGATGCGGAA
>JAUXFS010000166.1 GCA_030622775.1 Rhodospirillales bacterium
CGGCCGATCGCCTGTACGAGGAGATGGCGCCAACCGTGGCGCCGGCCCTGAAGGCGGCCGGATGCGAACGCCTTTATTTGGCGGGTCATCCGGGCGACAAGAAGGATGCCTACGTGCAGGCCGGTATCGATGATTTCGTTTTTATGGGGGCGGACGTTCTGGCTACCACACGTTCGGCCCTCGCGCTGCTTGGAGCGATTGACCAATGACCATTATTCCCGACTTCTCCGAAATTCACCTGGAGCCGCAAAACCAGCCGGCGGGCGGCGACGGCCTCGAAGACTGGATCGCTCGGTTCAAGTCCGAAGCCGGAAAATCACCGGAAGATTTTCTCTGGGAAACGCCGGAACAGATCATGGTCAAGCCACTGTATTCGGCTGCCGATCTGGACGGGCTCGATCATCTCGACACCATGTCGGGCATTCCGCCCTATCTGCGTGGCCCCTACTCGACCATGTACGTGACCCGGCCGTGGACGGTGCGCCAGTACGCCGGGTTTTCCACCGCCAAGGACAGTAACGCGTTCTACCGGCGCAACCTGGCGGCGGGGCAGAAGGGTCTTTCGGTGGCTTTCGATCTGGCCACCCATCGCGGTTACGACTCCGACAACCCGCGAGTATCCGGCGATGTCGGCATGGCGGGGGTCGCCATCGACTCGATCATCGACACACGAGTTCTGTTCGATCGCATTCCGCTCGATCAGATGACGGTCTCGATGACCATGAACGGAGCGGTGCTGCCGGTGTTGGCCCTCTATGTCGTGGCGGCCGAGGAACAGGGGGTGAAACCGGAACAACTGGCGGGGACCATTCAGAACGATATTCTCAAGGAGTTCATGGTTCGAAACACCTATATCTATCCGCCCGAGTCGTCGATGCGGATCATCTCCGACATCTTCGCCTACACTGCGCAAAACATGCCGAAGTACAACAGCATCAGCATCTCCGGCTATCACATGCAAGAGGCTGGGGCGACGGCGGACCTGGAGATGGCCTATACGCTGGCTGACGGCGTCGAGTATGCCCGCTGCGGAATGAGTACCGGGCTTACCATCGATCAGTTTGCGCCGCGGCTGTCGTTCTTCTGGGCGATTGGCATGAACTTCTACATGGAAGTCGCCAAGATGCGCGCGGCGCGGATGTTGTGGGCCAAGTTGATCAAGCAGTTCGATCCTAAGAACGCCAAGTCGTTGGCGCTCAGGACTCACTCGCAAACCTCGGGCTGGAGCCTGACCGCTCAGGACGTTTACAACAACGTCGTCCGAACTTGTATCGAAGCCATGGCGGCGACCCAGGGCCACACCCAGTCGCTGCACACCAACTCGTTCGACGAGGCGCTGGCCTTGCCGACGGATTTCAGTGCGCGGATTGCCCGCAACACTCAGCTGTTCCTGCAGCAGGAAAGTCGCACGACGCAAGTGATCGACCCCTGGGGCGGCAGCTACTATGTGGAGCGCCTGACCCGCGATCTGGCCGAAAAGGCCTGGGGGCACATCCAGGAGGTCGAGGAATCCGGCGGCATGGCGAAAGCCATCGAAGCCGGCATTCCGAAGCTGCGGATCGAAGAAGCCGCGGCGCGGACCCAGGCGCGCATCGACTCCGGTCGCCAGACCGTCGTCGGGGTCAACAAGTATCTACTCGACCACGCGGAAAACGTCGAAGTTCTCAAGGTCGAGAACGCCGAGGTTCGCCGTCAGCAGGTTAGCCAGCTCGAAGAGCTTCGGGCGAGCCGCGATCCGATCGAGGTCGAGCAGAAGCTGCACGCGCTGACCAAGAGCGCGGAAACGGGTGAGGGCAACCTTCTCGCTTTGGCTATCGAGGCAGGACGCGCCAAGTGCTCGGTGGGCGAAATCAGTGACGCAATAGAGAAAGTCTGGGGCCGTCACAAGGCTGAGATCCGGGCGATCTCCGGCGTCTATAGTGGTGAGGTCGGCGAAATGTCGGATGTGGTGAAGAAAATCCACAAGACGGTTGAAGCGTTCGAAGCGAACGATGGCCGTCACCCCCGAATCCTAATCGCAAAAATGGGCCAGGACGGACACGATCGAGGCCAGAAGGTGATCGCCAGTGCCTTTGCCGATCTCGGCTTCGACGTCGACATCGGTCCGCTATTCCAGACTCCGGCGGAAGTGGCGCGGCAGGCGACGGAGAACGATGTGCACATCATCGGCGCGAGTTCGCTTGCGGCGGGTCACCTCACACTGGTACCCGAACTGAAGGAAGAACTGAGGAAGTTGGACCGAGAGGACATTCTCATCGTCGTCGGCGGTGTCATCCCGCCGCAGGACTACGATGCGTTGTACGAAGCCGGAGCCGAGGCGATCTTCCCACCGGGAACGGTGATCGGCGAAGCTGCGATGTCGTTGCTGGCCACACTGAACAAACAACTCGGTTACGCCAGCGAAGCGGCATAGTTGATGGCGATCGGCCCGAAAGCGGCAATTGCACCGACAACCGCCCGCGCTTCGACGCGGGCGGCGCTTACCGTTGATGACTACGTGGATGGCGTCGTGTCCGGCAATCGGACGATGCTCGGGCGCACGATCACGATCATCGAGAGCCGCAGCCCTCGGCATCAGGACATGGCGCAGGAAATTCTGTTGAAGCTCCTGAACCATTTGAGAGCTTTTCCCAACAGCAAGCGAGCGCACAGGATCGGAATTACCGGGGTTCCGGGTGTTGGCAAGAGCACGTTCATCGAGGCCTTCGGCTGCGATCTGACGCGAGCGGGCCACAAGATTGCCGTTCTTGCCGTCGACCCGAGCAGCACCTTGAGCGGCGGAAGCATTCTCGGCGACAAGACGCGGATGGTGGATCTTTCCGTCGATCCTAACGCCTTCATTCGACCGTCACCCTCTTCGGGGACCCTCGGCGGTGTGACGCGCGCCACCCGCGCGACCATGGTCGTTTGTGAGGCTGCCGGTTTCGATATCATTCTCGTGGAGACGGTCGGGGCTGGCCAAAACGAGGTGGCTGTTTCCGAGATGACCGACTTTTTCCTGGTCCTCATGCTGCCGGGAGCCGGTGACGAACTGCAGGGCATCAAAAAGGGTATCCTGGAAATCGCCGATATGATCGCCGTCAACAAGGCCGACGGCGGCAACGAGCGCAAGGCCAAGCAGGCGGCAGTTCACTATCGAAACGCACTGAAAATAATGAAACACACGAGCCCCAACTGGTTGCCGCCGGTGGTGTTGTGCAGCGCGCTGAAAGGGATGGGGCTGGACAACCTTTGGCAGCAAATCGTCGAGCACAAAGACAAGCTGACGGAGACCGGAGAGTTACAGGCAAAACGTCGCCGCCAGCGGGTTCGTTGGATGTGGAGTATGTTGGAAAACCGGCTAATGGACTCCTTCAAGCACCATCCGCAGGTTATCGCTCGGCTTCCAAGCATCGAGCGCGACGTTGCGGAAGGGCGCCTCACCATCACCTTGGCGGTAGAACAGGTTCTGGAAGCGTTCCACAACTGAAGCCTAGCATCAACGTAGGTTGATATCAGGATCCGTCCTGAGGAGAGCGGCTGGCGCCCGCTGACGGGGCTCGCTACCGGGAGCCGGTGGGTTCGGCGTCGGTGGCGCGACCGTAATGGTCCTCGAAGCGGATGATATCGTCCTCGCCAAGGTAGCTGCCGGACTGGACCTCGATCATCCTTAGCGGAATTTTTCCCGGATTCTCGAGCGAATGCTTGACGTTGTGGGGAATATACGTGGACTGGTCCTCGGTGAGGAAGAAGGTCTCGTTGTCTCGCGACACCCTTGCGGTACCGCTGACCACGACCCAGTGTTCGGCGCGGTGGTAGTGGACCTGTTTGCTCAGCTTGTGGCCTGGCTCCACCACGATTTCCTTCACCTGGAAGCGAGGGCCGTCGTGGATCGACTGGTACCACCCCCACGGGCGAAAAACCCGCGTGTGGACGTAGTGCTCGGTCCGCCCCTGTTTTTCGATCCGGTCGACGATCTGCTTGACGTCTTGCGCCCGATGCTTGGGCACGACCAGGACGACGTCGTCGGTCGCGACGATAACGAGGTCCTCGACACCGACAACGGCGACCAAGTGCCCGTCGCCGCGGATATAGCAGTTGCGGACGTCCAGCGTTACCGTATCGCCGAGCACCACGTTGCCCTTGGCGTCGCGGTCGCTGATTTCCCACAGGGCGGCCCAGGAGCCGACGTCGCTCCACTCGATGTCCGCGGGGACAATCGCGCCTCTCGTTGTCTGTTCCATCACTGCGTAGTCGACGGACACCGACTCCATCGCGGCAAAGGACGCCCGATCGAGGCGCAGGAAGTCCAGGTCGGCGGTGGCCTGCGCCACCGATTGCCGGCATAGCTCCAACATGTCCGGCTTCAGCCGCGCCACCTCGTCAAGGTAGCTACCGACGGGGAATACGAACATGCCGCTGTTCCAGGCGTATCGATCGCTGGCGACATAGGCTTTCGCCGTCGCCAGATCAGGCTTCTCGACGAAGCGGTCGATCCGGAAACACCCGGATATGCCGTTGTATGGGTCTCCACGCTGAATGTAGCCGTAACCGGTCTCGGGTCGGGTCGGCGGAATGCCGAAGGTGATCAAGGCGTCGTCCCGGGCGGCGGTCACCGCGGTCGCGACCGCGGCGTGAAACCGCTCAACATCGCCAATAACATGGTCCGAAGGCAGGACCAGCATGATCGCGTCCGGGTCCTTGGCCGCGAGCAACAACGCGGCGACCGTCACCGCCGGGCCGGTGTTGCGCCCCAGCGGTTCGAGGACGATCGCCTCCGGCTGCACCTCGAGCTCGCGCATCTGTTCGGCGATGACGAAGCGATGCTCCTGGTTGCATACGATCATTGGCGGCGCGAATCCGGGGCCGGTCACCCGGGCGGTCGTCTCCTGCAGCATGCTTTTATCGGAGGTCAACGGCAGGAGCTGCTTCGGTCGCAGCACCCGCGACATCGGCCACAGGCGCGTGCCGACTCCTCCGGAGAGGATTACAGGATAAACGATCTCGTCCATGAACGTGCCCTCAACGGGTGATCAGAGCGAAATTCCTGGACACGTAGTCCGACAGAATGGCGAGGCACTCTTCCGGACTGTGAGAGGCGGTGTCAACCCGCAACTCAGGCAACAACGGCGCTTCGTAAGGGGCGGAAACTCCAGTGAAATCAGCAATTTCACCTTTCCGCGCCTTGAGGTAAAGACCTTTTGGATCCCGCTCTTCGCAGACCGCCAGATTGGCGTCGATGTGGATTTCGTGAAAGATGTCCGGCGCCACCGCGCGAATCCGATCCCGGTCGGACCGGTAAGGCGAGATGAACGCGGTGATCACCAGGAATCCGGCACGGGCGAACAGCGCCGCGGCATTGCCGACGCGGCGAATGTTCTCGAAACGATCTTCGGGCGAAAAGCCGAGATCGGCGCACAAGCCATGGCGGATATTGTCGCCGTCAAGCACATAGACCTGGTAGCCTTTGCGGAACAGATGCTGCTCCAGGAAGAA
>JAUXFS010000173.1 GCA_030622775.1 Rhodospirillales bacterium
GACCGCCAACTCCGTCGCCAGCGAAGCACCCATTCCGGAGCGATAGTCGGCATTGTGCGCCAGCCGCAAATCGAGGCCGGCGACGGCGGCGGCGACGGACGGGGCATCGTGGCCGGTGACGACGATCACCTCGCCGACATCGGCGTCGATCAAGGTCTCGACGACGCGGCGGACCATCGGCGCGCCGTCGATTTCGCACAGCAGCTTGTTGCGATCCCCCATCCGGCTGGACAGACCAGCGGCGAGCACGACGGCGGCGATCCGCGGTTTTGGGGGCTTGATCTTGCGACGCGGCAGCGGACGCTCGGGAATCTCCTTCAGAAGCCCGCCGACGCCCATCGCGGCGATCAACCCGGAGGTGACCGGAAGATCGCAGAACACCCGTCGCAGGATCCAGTCGAAGCCGTTCGGTTTGGCCGAGCGGGCGCACCCGGGCACGCCGATGACCGACCGTCCGTCGATGGTTCCGTAGACCAGCAGATTGCCGGGATCGACCGGCATGCCCAGCCGGAGCACCTGGCCGCCGGCGGCTTCGAGCGCCGCCGGCACCACGTCCATCCGATCGGCGACCGAGCTCGCCCCGGCGACCAGGATCAGGTCGCGCCCTTCCGCCGCCTCGGCCGCGATCTCCCGGGCCAGCGCATCCTCCGCGTGGGCGCAACGCCGGTCCGAGACGAGGCGTCCTCCCAGGCGGGTGATCCTCGCCGCGGAGACCTCGGCCATCTTGTCGTGAAGGCGGGGAGGCGTCGCCGCGAACGCCGTCTGCACCAGTCCAACCCGCAACGGCCGCGCCGCCGCACCGTGATCGGGGCCTTTCGCGCCCGTTCGACGACGGCGGCCAGGATCGGCCCCGACACCGCGTAGGGAATGGTCTTGACGGTGGCGACCATCCGGCCGGCGGCCACCCAGTCGCCCGAGGGACGGATGGCCACGGTCATCGCCTCGTCGATGCGGTTCACCGCGTTGATTTCGGCCTCGCCATAGGTGAGAAGCCCGGTCCGGCCGGCGACCAGATTGACGCGGCCGGTCTTCGCCGCCTCCCGCTCGACGCCGTCGCCGGTCAACGCCTCGGCAACACGCAACGCCGCCGAGTCCTCGCCCACGTCGCCATCGTCGAGAAAGACGACGGTGACGGACCCAATTCCCGCGGCGGCGAGCGCGGCGAGCGCCTCGGCGGTCAGCACCCGGCCCTTGCGCAGGGTTCGCCGTCCCGCGACAACCGAATGGACGAGGATTCCGCCCAAGGCGGACTCCGTTGAAACGCTAGCGTATCTCACGTATTTCTCGAGATCACCTTCCGTTTGGCGGGTCATCGGCCGCCATGCGCGAGGCGCGGAGCGCCCGAATCGCGGCGCACGCGGCCCCGTATCCGTTGTCGATATTGCACACCGTCACCCCGGGCGCGCAGGAAACCAAGCAGGAGAACAGCGCCGTCTCGCCATCGCGGGCGGCGCCGTAGCCGGCCGACGTCGGGACCGCGATCAGTACCCCGGGAACAAGGCCGCCGAGGACGCTGGGCAGCGCCGCGTCCATTCCGGCGACGGCGATCACCACCGGATGGCGAGCGATCTCGTCGATCCGGTCCATCAGCCGCCAGATCCCGGCCACTCCGACGTCGAAGATCGCCGTCGCGCCGACCCCGTGGAACGCCAGCGTCCGCAACGCCTCGTGCGCCGGGCGGGCGTCGGAGGTGCCGGCGGTGACCACGGCGACCCGCGGCGCGGCGGCCGGCCGCGGCGTGTGGTCGAAGAACGCCGTCCGCGATACCCGGTCGTAATCCATCGTCTGGCGATAGGCCGGCGCCAGCGCGGCCCGCTTGTCCTCGGAGAGCCGGGTGAGCAGGAAATCCGCCCCGTTCTCGCGGGCGCGGCGCAGGATCTCGTCGATCTGGGACGGCGATTTCTGGGCGCACAGCACCGCCTCGCCAAATCCCAGCCGGTCGGCGCGCCGGAAGTCGAGGGTGACCTCGTCGGCGCTCATGCCACCCGGGTCTTCCCGGCGCCGACGAAGGCGCTGCCGCGCCGGTAGGCGGTCAGTTGGACGGGAACGCCGTCAACACCCGGGACCAGACCCCGGATCCGGCGCCCCGCCTCGGCGATCAACGCCGCCCGGCCGGCGCCGTCGAGCCGGCCCAGCGTCGCCGGATCGAGCTCGATGACGATACCGGCCCGGCGGACCCGGCAGCGGACCGTCTCCGCCGCCAGGGCCTCGCGGAGCCAGACCTCGACCCGATCGATCAGGTGCAGCGTGTCCGGTTCGATCCGGATGCCGGTTTCGACCCGGCTGGAGAGACAGGGCGAAGCGGGCAGGACCGCCAACTCGGGCAGCCCGAGCCGGCGGGCGAGCGCCCGCACGTCGGCCTTGGCGAACCCCGCTTCCACGTATGGGTGGCGCACGCCGTTGGCCGCCGCCGCCTCGAGCCCGGGGCGGTAGTCGCCGAGATCGTCGGTGTTGGCGCCGGAGAGCGCCACCCCTTCGGAGATCATGCCCAGGGTCCGGTAGAGGTTGGACTTGCAGAAGAAACAGCGGTTCACCGGGTTGGCGCGATAGCGCTCGTCGGCGAACTCGCCGGCGTCGACCACCTCGAGGCGCCAGCCCTCGGCGGCGGCCCGGGCGCGGACCCGATCGGTCGCCGCGGGCGGGACCGCCGGAGAGACGGCGTGAACCATGCGAACCCGGCCGCCGCCGAGGAGCCTTCGGGCGAAGCTCGCCAGGGTCATCGAATCGACCCCGCCGGAGACGGCGACCGTCGCTCTGGCGTAACCGCGGAGGACTTCTCCGAGCCGCCCGAACTCAGCCATCCGAAGTCTCCTCCTCTATCGCCGCACGTTCCAACTTTGTCCGCGCGGCCTGGCGCCTGGCCGCGCCTTCGAGGTGCGCGAGGTCGTCCATCTCCGTCTTGGCCGAGACGCCGGACGGTCTGCGCGCCAACTTGACCGGGGTGCCGCCGACGTCGCGCATTTCGCGCCGGACCGTGGTTCGCGCGACGGTGCTGCGGCGGACCCCGAGGGTGGTGGTCTCGTCGAGCACTTCACCGACGATCCGGTCGGCCGCCTCCGGCCGCGCCAGCACCTGAACCCCGGCGGCCATCCGCCCCTTTTTGGCGAGCACCGGCCACTGGCAGACATCGATGACGTCCGGCGCGCCGCGCAAACGATCGAGGGCGACGGCGAGGTCCTCGCCGGTCTGGTCGTCGACCTCGAACCGCAACACCTCGACCCGGTCGCCCCGCAGTCCGGCGTCGACCTCGGCGAACAGCGTGGCGCGCAGCACGTTGCTGCGTGTCTCCAGCGTCCGGACGCCGAACCCGATCCCCGCCCCGATCAGCCGCCGCGGCACCGGGTCGACCGCCTGGCTCGGGGCAAGATGGCGGAGGATCGCGGCGCCGGTGGGGGTCACCCGCTCGCCCTTTTCGCCGTCGTCGGCGAGAACGAGCCCCTTGAGCAGTTCCAGCGTCGCCGGCGCCGGTACCGGCAGCATCCCGTGCTCGGTCGCGACAAAGCCTCGGCCGCGGGGGATCGGGCCGATCGACCAGCGGCAGCGGCCGAGACCGGAGATGATCGCCGCCGCCGACAGGATGTCGGCGATCGAGTCGTCGGCGCCGACCTCGTGGAAAACGACGCCGTCCACATCGATCCCGTGAACGACGGCCTCCGCTTCGGCAAGGGCGCGGAAGATAGCCAGCGCCGACGTTTGCACGCCCTTATCGAGACGCGCCGACGCAATGCGGCCGCGGATGTCGTACCAGCGGACACGGGCATGAGGGTCATCGGGCCGACCCGGCGCCGGCCCCTCGACCACGAACCGGGATCCCGCCAGCACCCGATCGCGGTGACCGGCAAGCGATACCCGCGTCCCTTCCGCCAGCCCGACGGCGGCGATCGCCGCCTCGCAGGCCGGCCACAAATCGGGCCGCACGTCGAGCAGCGCCGCGGAGAACATGTCCCCGGCGATCCCGCCGACCGCATCGAGGTGGACGGCGGAAACCCGCACGGTCCCGTTTTCGCCGACGTTGGTCACGGCCTCTATCCTCGCCCCTTCGCCCCGTCCCGCAAACCGGCGGGCCGAATCGCGCAGGTCAGTATCAACGCAGGTTGGTTTAAGGATAGCAGCGTCCGTTTGCGACCCCAAAGCTTTCCCGGCGTGCGCCCGGCCGCTTGACCGCGCGCGCTCTCCGCCAACTGAGAGTCCGGCCGGACTCCGAGAGAAAAGGCCTCAAATTCCCACCACCGCGGTGAGGAGCCAGGCGGCACCGACGCAGGCGATCGCCAGAAGATCCCGCCACTGCTTCCTACAGTACTCCCGCATGTCCGAGCCCCCCACAACCGTTGTGTTGCCGTCTGCTTGACAGGCAAGCATCTCCGGTAACCCGTCAATGTGGCCATAGCGGGGCCGATCGCCTCGGGCGAGCCGGCAGAGGCACCGATGGCGCGACGGTTCTATCCGGGCTCATTCTTTGCGTCCCCTCGCTCGGTCCAATTCGATCGATTTTGTTTTTTACTTGCCCTCGGAAAGTATTCTGATGAATCCGAAAGATTTGTGAACTGCTTCACATTTCTGTCGAAGCCCCCGTGTCATTACTTGGCGAAATCTCCCAGGACATCCAGCGGGTCAGGAGGGGGATCCAAAACAACGGCCCGGTTTCCTGTTCTCTTGATCGGTCGAGCGTGCTCCGCAGCGATTGCGGACCACTGCCCGAGCCTGCGGAAGAGTTGCCCGGATGAAGGTCGCATCAGCAAACCCAACCCAAGCAGGAGGTATCAATGGCTATTGGAACGTATAATCAGTTGGCAACGTATCTGACGAACGGGTATTGGACAGATACGGGCAGAAGCGCTCGATCGTTCGATCACAATAACGTCACTTATAACGTCACCGGCCTGCAGGCATCGGACCAAGTTTTCGCTCGACAGGCTCTTGATTTATGGGCAGACGTTTCCGGTCTCACTTTTACTGAAGTCGTAGGCGCTGCAGACATTACCTATGATGACGCGTCAACCGGCGCTGCGAACTTATCATCAGTAAGCGGCAATACTATATTGTCCTCCAACATAAACATCTCTACGACCTTCGGAGGCGGGGTTGGCGCTGACCTCTACAGCTATCGCTTCCAGACATTCATTCATGAAACAGGGCACGCTCTGGGTCTCGGTCACCAAGGCGATTATAACGGCAGCGCAAGCTATCCGACGGACGCGACCTACGATAACGACTCCTGGCAGCTATCGGTGATGTCGTATTTCGATCAGCTTGATAACACGACGACGACAGGGTCGAAGGCATATGTTCTCACACCCCAAATTGTCGATATCATCGGAATCCAGAATATTTACGGTGCCAATTTGGCACGTACTGGTGACACGACCTA
>JAUXFS010000534.1 GCA_030622775.1 Rhodospirillales bacterium
GTCTCTGACTTGGCAGCCGCCGGCTTGCCCTTGTCGATCTTTTTCTGACCTTTTTCGTCCTTCTTGTCGGATGGCACCTGTTGTCTCCCTCTGGATTTCCGATCTATCTGTGCGAGCGCCGAAGCAAATGCCTGACGGAAATTCCGATCCTGTTTTGAAGCCCCCGAGCGCCAGCACCCTGAAGTAAACACCGTAGCAAGGTTCCACGCCACAATCCACACCCGGCGGCATGGATCTCGTGATCCCGGCGTCAATATTCTGGCGGCCCCTTCCTGTTGCGGGGGGTTGTGACTCTTGATACAAGGCGAGCAGGGTTTGCGGTCGCAAAGACCGGGTCGGGCGTCCCGAGGATTGGATGCGCCGGCCCTCGACGGCCGGCCTAGCTCTTCGATCCGCTCAAGTCGTAGTTTCGGGGTATCGATCCATGAACAATCTGCTCAAGGGAATGCGTGTCATCGAAGGGTCGGCGTTCGTTGCCGCGCCATTCTGCGGGATGACGTTGGCCCAGCAAGGCGCCGACGTGATCCGCTTCGATCCGATCGGAGGGGGGCTGGACAACAACCGTTGGCCGCTCACCGCCGACGGCAAGAGTCTCTACTGGGTCGGCCTCAACAAGGGCAAGCGGTCGGTCGCCATCAACACCCGCGATCCCGAGGGGCAGGAGCTGATCATCAACATGATCACCGCCCCGGGCAAAGGCGGCGGCATCTTCCTCACCAATTTCCCCGCCAGCGGTTGGATGGGTTACGAGAACCTGAAGAAGCGCCGCGACGACGTGATCATGATGAACCTGTTCGGCAATCCGGACGGCAGCTCGGCGGTGGACTACACGGTCAACTGCGCGATCGGCATCCCGTTCGCCACCGGCCCCACCCACGGCCACAAGCCGATCAACCCGGTCAACCACGTGCTGCCGGCATGGGACGCGATCACCGGGATGACCGCGGCGATGGGCATCGTCGGCGCCGAACGCCACCGCCTGATCACCGGCGAGGGCCAGTTCGTCAAGCTGGCGCTGTCCGACGTCGCCATCGCCATGGTCGGCAACCTCGGCCTCATCGCCGAAGCCCAGGTCAACCAGGAGGATCACTACTCCTTCGGCAATTACCTCTACGGAGCCTATGGCCGCGAGTTCGAGACCAAGGACGACCGCTACGTCTACGTGGTCGCCATCACCAAGCGCCAGTGGGCGGCATTGCTCAAGGCGACCGACACCCGCGACAAGATGGAGCTGATCGAGCCGTTGCTGGGTGTCGACCTCGGCAAGGAGGGCGACCGCTTCAAGGCCCGCGACGCCATTTCGGCGGTGCTCGATCCGTGGTTCGCCGCACGCACCCTCGACGAGGTCACGCGTGGCTTCGAGGGAACCGGCGTTTGCTGGGGGCCGTATCAGACGTTCATCCAGATGGTCGAGAACGACCCGCGCTGTTCGGTCGAGAACCCGATGTTCGCCGAGCTCGATCAACCGGGGATCGGCAAGTACCTGGTGCCCGGCTCGCCGCTGCACTTCGGCGCCCTGGAACGGATGAGCCCGCAACGGGCGCCGGTCCTCGGCGAGAACACCGACGAGATCCTTGTCGAACTCCTCGGCATGAGCGACGGCCAGATCGGCAGGCTGCACGATGAAGGCATCGTCGCCGGCCCCGCTTAGGGGCTGTTGGGGAGCAAGCGATGACCGAGGGCGTCAATCCCTACGCCGACTGGATCGGCAACACCGAGACCGTCGAGGACGAGATCGCCCTGGCGCCGGCGCTCGGCGTCGCCGCCCTGCTCGACGACAGCGAAACCGTGTTGGCGGCGGGCGCGCCGCTGCCGCCGGTGTGGCACTGGTTCTACTTTTTGCCCAAGGTGGCGCAGTCCAATCTCGGCCCCGACGGCCATCCCCGGCGCGGCGGCTTCATGCCGCCGATCGAGCTGCCCCGGCGGATGTTCGCCGGCGCCCGCATGCGGTTCGTCAGCCCGCTGGTCATCGGCAAGCCGGCGAGCCGCGCCGCCGAGATCCGCAAGGTCTCCGAGAAGTCGGGCCGCAGCGGCAAGCTGGCGTTCGTCACCGTCGGCTACACCATCCGCCAGGATGGCGCGGTGTGCATCGAGGAGGAGCAGGACATCGTCTACCGCGAGCCGGGCGCCAAGGTGCCGGCGCCGGTCCCGGCGGAGCTTCCGCCCGTGCCCGAGGGGTCGTGGACGCGCACCATCACCCCCGATCCGCGGCTGCTGTTCCGGTTCTCGGCGGTCACCTTCAACGCCCATCGCATCCACTACGACCGCCGCTACGCCATGGAGGAGGAGGGCTATCCCGGCCTCGTCGTCCACGGGCCGCTGACCGCGATCCTGCTGATGGAGCTGGTCCGCCACAATGCCGGGCGGCCGGCGGCGGCGTTCGAGTTCCGCGGCCGGGCGCCGCTGTTCGACCTCGCCCCGTTCCGCGTCGCCGCCACCCCCGACGACGGCGCCGTCAAGCTCGAAGCCCACGGCCCCGACGGCAAGACGGCGATGACCGCCACGGCGAAGCTGGGATAGCGATCCGAACGCCGTATAGGCAAGAACAGCCGTTGGGTTCGTCTCCTCAGAC
>JAUXFS010000363.1 GCA_030622775.1 Rhodospirillales bacterium
CCTCGAGCGGTTCCTCGCCGAGCAACACACGGGCCGCCACGTCGATCATCGCGGTCGGGGCGACGACGCCTCCCGAGGCTGCGGCGGCGAAATAGAACTCGTTGACGTTCTCGTTGACAATCAGCATTGGCCCTAGCGACTTTGCTCCGCGCCCACCCGGTCCGGGCAGCGGCGCCAGCACTATGCCGGTACCGCTGGCTACCCGCCCGGTGCCGAAGAGGCTGTTCAGGGTCACCGCGCAAGCAGCCGCCGAACCCTCCCGGTCGACGGCGATGAAGGTTGCGGCGGATGGGTTCTCGGGGCCTCCTTGCACCGTCAACCCCAACTCGGCTGGGGAAACGTGGGTGTCGGGGCGATAGTTGGCCATCAGGGCTTCGATATGGGCGTCGTCCACCAGCGTCTGGGCGTCGGTAACGGTCGTTCCGGGGGCGCCCGCCCATCGCGTTCGGTCGGCGTACGCCCGCATCGCCGCTTCCGCGATCAGGTGATAACGCTCCTCGACCGCGGCGTCTTCGTAGCGGTCGTCGTCCACCAACATCGCCCACATTTCCGCGGCGACGACGCCTCCCGCTACAGGCGGCGGAGCGAAATGGATGACCTCGTTGCCCAACGGCAAAGCAATCGTCTTCCGCCAAACGGGTTTGAAATCGCGCAGGTCCGCGGTATCGAGCGAGCCGCCCGCCGCCTTGGCCGATGCGGCGATTTTGCTGGCCAATGGCCCGGCATAGAACTTTCCGGGGAGTTCGACTCTTGTGAGCGACAGGACAGCCGCCAGTTCCGGTTGCTGCAGGAAGTCTCCCTCGCCCACCAGTCGCGTTCCGTCCGCGATAGCGAATACCCGCCGCGTCTCGGGCTCCACCATCAGCGCGTCCCCGACCTGCCCGAGGTCGCGGGCGAATGCCCGAGAAATCCTTACTCCAAATCGCGCGAGGCTCTCCGCCGGCCCCAGAACCTGCGACCAGGTCAGACGGCCATATCGGGCATGCAGCGCGTAAAAGCCCCGAACGTTGCCCGGAACGGCGGTGGGCCGGTCGGCCCCGGGTACGACCCGACGCGGGGGCCGGGCCAGGAAGTCCAGGGCACCGATTTCGCCTCTCCGGGAATCGAATGCCAGGCAGACGCCGCCGCCGCCGAGGCTCGCCGATGAAGGCAGCGTTACCGCCGCCGCGAAATACATGGCGACGACGGCGTCCACGGCACTTCCTCCCGCCGACAGCACGTCGCGGCCGACCAGCGCCGCCTGAGGCTCGTCGGCGACAACGCCGCCGAAAAAGCCCTCCACGTAGCCGAGCTTTCCGAAATTGGACGCCTTCTCCGAGGAACAGCCGACGAGAAACAAACCAAGCACCAGGGCGATCGATTGACGCCGCCAGCGGCGCCCACTACCTTTGGTGTGAACAGACGGATTGTGAACCTTGCTAAAGAACATTCGCTTACCGGTCGTAGTGTTGTTGGCCTTGGCCCTGGGATTTTCGTTGCTGCGGCCGGTTGATGTCGCCGCGCGGGGGCTTTCGTTCATCCGGGACACGGAAATCGAAAATACCATCCGCGCGTACGCCACGCCAGTGTTCCTGGCGGCGGGCCTCGATCCGACGGCGGTGCGGATCTACCTGGTCGCCGACAATTCGCTGAACGCGTTCGTCGCCGGCGGCCAGAATCTGTTCATCAATACCGGTCTGTTGATGCGGGCCGAGCACGCCGGTCAGGTCATCGGCGTGATCGCCCACGAAGTGGGCCACATCGAGGGCGGCCATCTGGCCCGCAGCCATGAGGCCATGAGGAACGCAACGGCGGAAAGCATCCTCGCCATGGTTCTGGGCGCCATCGCCGGCGTCGCCTCCGGCCGTCCGGACGTCGCCGGCGCGGTGATAGGCGGCGGCCAGAGCACCGCCCTCCGATCCTATCTCAGCTACAGCCGGACCCAGGAAGGCTCCGCCGACGCCGCGGCGATGCGCTACCTGGATGCTACCGGGCAGTCGGCCAACGGCCTGCGCGAATTCATGGGTACGTTGCAGGGGCAGGACCTGCTTCCCGCCAGTCGCCAGGATCCGTACCTGCGCAGCCACCCCCTGACCCGCGATCGAATCCTCGCGCTGGAGAACTTCGTCGCCAAGTCGCCCAACTCGGCCACCCCGGTCAAGGCGGAACTCAACGAGATGCATCGGCGGATGGTGGCCAAGCTCTACGGCTTCATGGACAGCCCGACGATAACCCTGCGCCGCTACAAGCTGTCCGACACCAGCCTGCCGGCCCGGTACGCCCAAACCATCGCCTTTTGGCGCAAACTGGATATGAAAAAGGCTCTGGCGTACATCGACGCCCTGATCGCCGAACATCCGGATGATCCTTACTTTCACGAGCTCAAAGGGCAGATGCTGTACGAAACCGGCCATCCCGCCGAAGCGCTCGAACCATACGAGACGGCGGTGAAGCTGATGCCGGATGCGCCACTGTTGCGCATCGGTCTCGCCGATGTGCAACTGGCGCTCGACAATTGGGTGCTGCTGGAGCCCGCGTCCGTGAACCTGCGCGCCGCCTTGTTCAGGGAACGCCACCGCCCCTACGTCTGGCGCCAACTCGGCATCGCCTATGGTCGCAAAGGCGATATGGCGCAGAGTTCCCTCGCACTGGCGGAAGAGGCCTTGTTGATCGGCGACCTATCGAGGGCGCGGTTCCACGCCGGCAAAGCCGAAAGGCTGTTGCCGCAAGGCTCGCCCGGCTGGCTCCAGGCCCAGGACATTCTGCAGGTCGCCCAAAATAAGCGCAACTGACCGGGGTGGCAGCGGGGCCCGGAGCATGAACCGGGGAACGAGTACCGACTTTCACAATTCCGCACCCCACGTGCTCGGCTACCCGGCTATTCCCCGAACCCGAAAACTCCGATTGGCGATCATCGGCGGACTGTTCCTGGCCGTCGGCTGCACCCTGCCGGAGGCTCCGGTCGATCCCAGCGGAACGGTCGAGATCCTCGGCCCGGTCCCGGGTTTCTCGCCCGATCGTCCGCCGAAGGACTGGGTGGTCGAGGGTCGCGTCCACGGACGACTCGGAATTGCCGACCTCGACGGCGTGCCGGCGCTGAGAATTCGCGCCGGCGCCGGTCCCTTCCTGCTGGCCCGACGAACCCGGGCGGTTCTTCTCGTCTCGCCCTACCTGAGTTGGGCATGGAACATGGAACCGCAGACCCTCGACCTTCACCCGGTGGCGCTGATCGTGGGCTTTCGCGGCGGCCACCGGGAGGGTGGCGGTTGGGACCGAAGCCACCTGGCTTCCCTGGCCACGGCATTGCCGTCCCACGACCGCGCGCTGATCCTGGCATGGGGGGACTCCGCCTTGCAGAGAGGCAGCACGTTGCCGGAGACAACCCTCGCTTTTGCGGGTATGGGGCCGGCGCCCCGGTACGTGGTCCGGGGCGGACGCGAGAACGCGGAAATCTGGTGGCTGGATACCGTCGATCTCTCGGCGCTCTATGCCGCCACATGGCCGGAGGACGACATCGGTCGGGTACAGATCGTTTTCGTGGCGGTCGCCGCGACCGCCAATGCCCGCGTCG
>JAUXFS010000114.1 GCA_030622775.1 Rhodospirillales bacterium
GATCCTTGACGTTCATAGCCGCCGTCTGTTGCCCGACCGGATCGAGGCGCGTGACCGGCCGCACGGAGAAAGAAATGAAAACACGCCACGCCCCGCGAAATCGATCATAGGGCGATCGAACGTGTTTTTGAAGGCACGACCACATCCAAATGGGTCATGTTGGTCGCGCCGGCCGTGCGCGTCCGCTCAAGCGACGGCGGTGTCCCGTCTCAGAGCGTTGACGAGTTGATCCTGATCGAATGGCTTGCGCAGGACCGGAAACGGGCAGGTGTCCACATCGCGCATCCGGTCGCGTCCGGCGTAGCCGGTCATCAGGATGATCTTGAGCTTCGGCTTCATCGCCCTGGCCTGCTCTCCCAGGTCGATCCCGGTCATCGCCCCCGGCATGACGATGTCGGAGACCAGCACCGTGAAGTCCGGGACGTTGTCGAGCAGCTCGAGCGCCTCGTCGGCGTCGGCGGCTTCGACCAGGCGGTAGCCCAGTTCGGTCAGTTGACGGCGGACGACCGCGCGCACCTGTTCGTTGTCTTCGACGAGCAAAAGCAGATCGTCCTCCGCCGCCCGGAAGCGGCCGGACCGGCCCGAGGCGTCGCCCGGCACGTCGGCTTCGCGCGCCCGCGGCAGCACGATGACGACCTTCGTCCCGTGGCCGGGCTCGCTCTCGATACGGATCGCACCGTGCGACTGCTTGACGAAGCCGTAGACCATGCTCAACCCCAGGCCGCTTCCGCCCTCCCCCTGCTTGGTGGTGAAGAACGGCTCGAACACCCGCGCCCGGGTCGCCGCATCCATGCCGGCGCCGGTGTCCCGGACGCTGATCCGAACATACTCTCCGGGGGCGATATCGTCCTCGGACGCGGAGTCCTCGGGCACGGTGAGAAACGTCGTCTCGAAGGCGAGCCGGCCGCCCTTCGGCATCGCGTCGCGGGCGTTGATCGCCAGGTTCAGCAAGGCGTTCTCCAACTGGTGCGGATCGACCAGCGCCGAGTACGGCTGGCCGCCGGTGGCGGTGACGATCTCGATGTCGCTGGGAAGGGACCGCCGAAACAGCCGCACCATGCCAGCGACCAGATCCTCGACGTCCACCGGCCGACGCGACAGCGGCTGGCGGCGGGCGAAGCTGAGCAGCCGGTCGGTGAGCCTCGCTCCCTTGCGCGCCGCCTCGATCGCCGGGTCGAGAAACTCGGAGCGGTCGTCCGGATCCTCGCATCGGTCCCGCAACGGGATCAGGTTTCCGAGAACGACCGTCAGCAGGTTGTTGAAGTCATGGGCGATCCCGCTCGAAAGCTGACCGATCGCCTCCATCTTCTCGGCCTGCAGGATCGCCGCCTCCGCCTTCTTCTGGCGGGTGATGTCGAGCGACAGGATGAAGAAGCCGGCGACCTCGTCGCGCTCGTTGTTCTCGGGGATCAGGTTGGTGCGGACGGTGGCCGACCGCCCCCGCGCCAGAATGGTTTCGTATTCGAACGAGACACTCTCGCCGCCAAGCACCCGGTCGATGTACGCCTGGAGCTCGCCGAGGGTTCTTTCGCCCACCACCTCGGTCGCCGGCCGGCCGATGCAATCCTCCTTGCGGCGTCCGAATGCCGCCGCGAAGCGCCTGTTGGCGAACCGGCACCGCACGTCCTTGTCCCAGTAGGCAATGCCGGCGGGCACCCGGTCGATGATCAGTTGAAGCCGTGATTCGCTGATGCTGAGGGCCTCGGCGATGTCCTTCTGCTTGGCGATGGCGTCGAGAAGCTGGTCGTGGGCGGCGTGAAGATCGGCGGTGCGCTCGCGGACCCGCCGCTCGAGCTCCTCGTTCTGTTCGCGAATCAGACGCTCGTACTTCCGCTGTTCGGTCACGTCGGTATAGACGGTGACGAAGCCGCCTTCCGGCAGCGGCTCGCCGCGAATCGCCAGAATTTCCCCGGTCGGGCGGGTGCGCTCGAAGAAATGGGGGACGAACATTTCCGCCTCGGCGACCCGGGTGGCGACCTGTTCGTCGAGATCGCCGGGCCCGTACTCGCCGCGCTCGGCGTTGTATCGGATCAGCGACGAGAACGGGGCGCCGCGGAAGCCGATCCAGTCGGGAAAGTCCAGGAGTTCCAGAAATTTTCGGTTCCAGCCGACAAGTCGCAAACGGCGGTCGAAAACCGAGAATCCCTGGTTGATGTGATCCAATCCGGCCTGGAGCAGGGCATAGGAATCCGCGTCGCTTGAAACCTCAGGCCTCATCTCTTATCTCCAAGCACGCAGTCGAAGCGGCATGCGATGATACTTCACCCGGCTGTTTCTCCGTCAACTGAACCATAAGAAACGGCATTGCATTTTTCAAAGGAAAACCAAGGAAGCGGCGGCGTGTTACAATTCGTTACATTTGCTAAATAGTTTAGAAACCGATATCTCTAAATCTGCCGCCGTGTCCGCGGCCTCAAAATCAAAAAACCTGCAAGGATGACGAAGAAATCTTCCTTAGCAATGCATCCGGCGCCACCGAAAACCCCGAAGGATGGAGGAAAGGGTATGACCCCCACTGAAAAATTTCTGCAGGCGCGCGACTTTCTCGTTGCCCATCGCGAAGACTATCAGGCGGCCTGTGACGGCTTTCGGTGGCCCGAGCTCGAGCGGTTCAACTGGGCGCTCGACCACTTCGACGTCCAAGCCAAGGGAAACGGCAACCTCGCGCTTTGGGTGGTCGACGAGGGCGGCGGCGAAACCAGGCTGACCTATGCCGAAATGTCCGAGCGATCCAACCGCGCCGCCAACTTCCTGCGCGGCCTCGGGGTCGAGCGCGGCGATCGTATCTTGCTGATGCTCGGCAACGTCCCGCCGTTGTGGGAGGTCATGCTGGCGGCCATCAAGCTCGGTGCGGTGATCATTCCGGCGACCACTCTTCTCGCTCGTGACGACCTCCTCGACCGTTTCGACCGGGGCGCCGTCCGTCACGTGGTCGCGGCCGCCCGGGAAACCGGGAAGTTCGCCGATATCCCCGGCGATTACACGCGCATCTCGGTGGGCGGGACGGCGGCGGGGTGGACCGACTACGAGGAAGCCTACCGGGCTTCGGCCGCGTTCGCGCCCGATGGGCCGACGCTCGCCACCGACCCGCTGCTGCTCTATTTCACCTCCGGAACCACCGCGAAACCGAAGCTGGTCGAGCACAGCCACCAGAGCTATCCGGTTGGTCATCTGTCGACCATGTATTGGATCGGGCTGAAGGAGGGCGACATCCATCTCAACATCAGTTCGCCGGGCTGGGCGAAGCATGCGTGGAGCAACTTCTTCGCCCCGTGGAACGCCGGCGCAACGGTGTTTCTCTACAACTACGAACGCTTCGACGCCAAGGCGATGCTCAAGACCATCGCCCGTTGCGAAGTCACCACCCTGTGCGCGCCGCCGACCGTATGGCGGATGCTGATCCAGGAGAACCTGGCCGAGCATCCGGTGAAGCTCCGCGAAGTCATCGGCGCCGGCGAGCCCCTCAACCCCGAGATCATCGAGCAGGTCGAGAAAGGCTGGGGCCTGACGCTCCGCGACGGCTTCGGCCAGACCGAGTCCACCGCCCAGATCGGCAACTCGCCCGGCCAGAGGCTGAAGCTCGGCTCGATGGGCCGTCCGCTACCCGGTTTCCAGGTGGTGCTCCTCGCCGTCGACGACCAAGAAGCCGACGAGGGCGAGATCAGCCTTCGTCTCGACCCGCGGCCGGTTGGCCTGATGGTCGGTTACAAGGACGACCCGGAGAAAAACGCGCAAGTCATGGCCGGCGGTTACTATCGCACCGGCGATGTCGCCTCGCGCGACGCCGATGGCTATATCACCTACGTCGGCCGCGCCGACGATGTGTTCAAGGCCTCCGATTACCGGATCAGCCCGTTCGAGCTCGAGAGCGTTCTGATCGAGCACGCCGCCGTCGCCGAGGCCGCGGTGGTGCCGAGCCCGGACCCGGTGCGTCTCGCCGTCCCCAAGGCCGTCGTTTCCCTGGTCGCCGGTTCCACGCCGGATGCCAAGCTCGCCGAGGATATTCTCCGCTTCACCCGGGAAAAACTGGCGCCGTACAAGCGGATCCGGCGCATCGAGTTCGCCGAGTTGCCGAAGACCATCTCCGGCAAGATCCGCCGGGTCGAACTGCGCAAGCACGAGGGCGAGATGCGCGCCAAGGATCGGCGCGGCGAGATGGAGTTCTGGGAGGAGGACTTCCCGGAGCTGAAAACCACCGCCTGACCTTGACTTGTGGTGCGCCCGGCAGGATTCGAACCTGCGACCCCAGGATTAGGAATCCTGTGCTCTATCCTACTGAGCTACGGGCGCTTGGGGTGGTCGGCGGACTGTATAACAAGCGGCGGCGGGTTTGCACCAAATGTTGTCAACGGCGGGTTGGACGCGAGTCGGCTTGGAGAACGGTGAACTTCATGTCCTCGGTGGCGCCGACCAGCGCGGCGCGGACGCCGGGTTCCATCGCCGAATGGCCGGCGTCGGGGACGACCACGAACTTGGCGCCGCGCCACGCCCGGGCGAGGGCGTCGGCGGTGGCGATCGGGCAGACCATGTCGTACCGGCCCTGGACGATCACCCCGGGGATGCCGGCCAGCCGGTCGGCCCGGTCGAGCAGCGCGCCGTCGGCGACGAACACGTCGTGGGTGAAGTAGTGGGCCTCGATGCGGGCGAGGGCCAGCGCCGAGACGCCGCCGCCGCTGATCGATATCGCGGCGGCGTCGGGCCGCGGGATCAGATTGGAGCATACGGTCTCGTAGCGGCTCCACGCCACCGCGGCGGGATGGTGGACCAGCGGGTCCCGATGGTTGAGGCGGCGGGAGTAGCCGGCCAGCAGGTCGTCGCGTTCGCGCTCCGGCAGAAACTCGCGGAACGCGCGCCATGCCTCCGGAAAGAACGTGCCCATGCCGTGGAGGAACCAGTCGACCTCGCGGCGGGTGCCGAGGAAGATGCCGCGGAGGATCAGGCCGGTGCATCGTTCGGGACGGCGGATGGCGTAGGCGAGGGCGAGGGTCGATCCCCAGGAGCCGCCGAACAGCATCCACCGCTCGACGGCCAGGTGGCGGCGCAGCCTTTCCATGTCGTCGAGGAGATGGTCGGTGGAGTTGTCGACGATGTCGGCATGGGGTTTGGAACGGCCGCAGCCGCGCTGGTCGAAGACGATGATCCGGTAGTGACGGGGATCGAAAAACCGCCGGTGCGCGGCGGCGGCCCCGGCGCCCGGCCCGCCGTGGAGGAACACCACGGGCGCCCCCTCGGGGTTGCCCGACTGCTCCCAGTACATGGTGTGCCGCGGGTCGAGAGCCAGTGTTCCCCGTTCGTAGGGCTCGATCTCGGGGAACAGATCGTTGCGGGAATATTGGACGTCCATGACCGGATTTCAGCGCCTCGCCTGTTCGCTATCGTTACGCCACTATTCCGCCATTATAAGAACAATGAAGCGGCCGCAAAGATCCTTCGAGCACCTTCCCCGGTCGTTCCGAAAACTTCCGCCGGGTACCGGGGCCGCGCGGTGCGGTTTTTCGCGGTTGCCGGTGGACGCAGGGGCGGCGTTTCGCCATTGTTGCCAGCCATGCACCGTGTAGCCGTCGTTCTCCTCATGCTTGCCTTTTGCCCGCTGGTGGTCTCCGCCGCCGATGTCGAGCGGGGCGAAACCGTCACCGTCGTCGAAGTCCTCGACGGCGACACGGTTGTCCTCGACCGTGAGGTCGGCCGGTCCGGCCGGGTGCGCCTGGTCGGCATCGAGGCGCCCAAGCCGCCCCTCGGCCGGTCGCTCTCCCGGCCTTGGCCGCCGGCCGACGCGGCGAAGGCGACACTGGAACAATTGATCGCCGGCAAGCCGGTGACGCTGTTCTACGATGACGCGCGCATCGATCGCTATGGCCGGCTGCGCGCCCACCTGTATCGGGATGACGGCCTCTGGGTTCAGGGCGAGATGCTGAGGCGCGGCATGGCCCGGGTTCACACCTATTCCGACAACCACGCCCTCGCCGCCGAGATGCTGGCGCTGGAGCGCGAGGCGCGCGCCGCCCGCCGCGGCCTCTGGCGCGATCCGTTCTACGTCGTCCGAACCCCGGAACAGGCCGCCGACCACGTCGACAGCTTTCAACTGGTCGAGGGCCGGGTGCTGAACACCGCGCGGGTCAAGAGCCGCGTCTACCTGAACTACGGCGACGACTGGCGCACCGATTTCACCGTCAGCCTGTCGACCAAGCTACTGCGCGCGTTCGACAAGGCCGGTATTGCGCCCCTCGCCCTGAAGGGCAAGGTCATCCGCGTGCGCGGCTGGCTCAAGGACTACAATGGTCCGATGATCGACATCACCCATCCCCAGCAGATCGAGATTGTCGGCGATCCCTGGCCATAGAGTTCGACCAAATTCCCTCAAGCGCCGGGCGCGGACCTCCGTCCGCTTGGCTA
>JAUXFS010000147.1 GCA_030622775.1 Rhodospirillales bacterium
AGGCCGATGAGTTTCTCTATGTCCTTTTTTGAAAGGGGATTGGTGATCCATTTGGTATTCTTGAAGTACCGGCTGTAGAGGATGTTGCCGGTCTTGGTCCCTTTGCTGAGTTTGGCGATGGCGCGGTTCAGGCTTCGGCGAAGTTCGGGATTGTTCTTGCGGACCGCCCAGGCAATGCGGCCTCCCTGTCTCAGCGCCAGATCGTTTCGCACGTTGATGTTGGGCAGCACCGTCGACCAGAGCTCGGCCAGATGATTGTCGGCAACGGTCAGATCGACGATGCCGGCGTTGACCAGGTCGAGAATATCCTCGGTCAGCAGCTTGGGATCGGCCTCGACGATCTCGATGGGCTCGAGGCCGCGTTCGGCGAACTTCTTGTCGAGGGTGCGCAGGCTTTGGGCATAGCTTGTCTGGGGGTCGACGTAGACCCGTCGTCCCGACAGATCGTCGAGGGTCTCGAGTCCCATGACCGATCGTGACGTCACCACGACTTCCTTGACGTCGGAAATGTAAGGATTGGTGAAGGCGACGCGTTTCTCGCGTTCCGGCGTGATCGTCAGACCGGCGGCGGCGATGTCTCCACGCCCCTCGATCAGGGCCGGCAGCAAATCGTCGAACGGGACGGGAATGAACAAGAAGGTGACGGGCCAGCTCCGCTCTCTGACGCGGCTCTTGAGATACGTCCGGTACTGCTGCACGAGATCGTACTCGAAGCCGCGCGGCGGGCCGTCGACGATGAAAAAGTTGGTTCTGTTGTAGGTCGTCAGGACGCGGATCACCCGCCGCCGGACCAGCGCCTCGAGATCGTCGGTGTATTTCTCTCGAAGAGCCCGATGATCCATCAAGGCCGCGTCGTCCTGAAGGTGCGGTGCGGCGGTTTTCGACTCCGAATCCCGGCCAATCGCACCGCCGACGGGCAAAGCCAACGCGAAAGCGCCCATCGCCAAGGCGAGCCGCGTCGATCTGCTCCGACAAAACCTTCTCAGGAACCCGGCGAGCGGTGTTTTCCCATCGTTTCGCAAAAGAGGTTCCATTCCCCAACAGCCCCTACGCCGACACGGCGAGCCGGATCAACGCGTAATCGTCGCGCCGGAAGTCCTCGAGAAGGACCGCGAGATCGGTATCCGAGACGCCGACGTTCTGCAGGACCGCTTTCCCTAACTGGACGCTGGATTCCGCCGCTTCGGGAACCGCGCGCTTGACCCCCTTCGCCAGCAAAGCGTCCTCGGTCTTGAAATCCCGCGCCCGCGCATAGATGGCGACGGAGGGATAGAAGTTGAGCACGGTGCTGACCACCCGTTCGACGTGATGGACGTCGTTGAGGGTTACAACCACCGCGGTTGCGTGGGACAGGCCGGCCCCGTCCAGCACTTGGGAATCGGTCATGTTGGCATAATGGACATCGTGACCCTGCTTCTTGCCGAGGGCGACCCGGGTCGGATCGTGATCGTAGGCGACGAACGGGATGTCCTTCTTTTCCAGCATCATACAAATGATTCGCCCGCTCCGACCGTAGCCGGCGACGACGACATGGCGTTCGAGCGCGCCGCCGGGTGCTTCGTCCGCCCCGGCACCGGCGGGTTTGGCGGCGAAGCGCGTCGCCAGGACATCTCCCGCCTTGGCCATCAGCGGGGTCAGGATCATCGTGACGGTGACCAGCATCAGGGCGAAGCCGAACGTTTCGTCGGTGAGCAGTCCCCCGGCCACCGCCGCGCCGAACAGGACAAAGCCGAATTCCCCGCACTGGCAAAGATTGAAGGACGTTCGCAGGGCCACACCGAGGCCGAGGCCGAAGATCAGGCCGAGGACCAGAAGGGCCGCAACCTTGAGAAAGATCAGCGCGGCGACGCCCTGCGCCACCCACAGCCATTGGTCAACAAGCAGACCGAGATCGATCGACATCCCGACGGAGATGAAAAACAACCCGATCATCAATCCCTTGTACGGCTCGACCGAGGCCTCGATCTGGTGCCGGAAATCGGACGCGGAAAGCATCATTCCCATCAGGAACGCGCCGAGCGCCATCGACACGCCGACCAACTCCATGGCGAAGGCGGCGCCCAGGGCCGCCAGCATCGCAAACATCGCGAACGCTTCCATGTTGCGGTTTTTCGCGGTCCTGGAGAGCGCGATCGGAATCAGGTAGCGGCCGATCAGCAGCACCGCGGCGATAACACCGATGACCACGATCGCCTCCAGCCAGAAAGGTTGTTCCGAGGCCATGACCGGGTCGTCCGCCAAAACCGGCACCAGCGCCAACAGGGGAACGATCGCCATGTCCTGCAACAACAGGACCGAGAAGGATGCCTTCCCATGTTCCGTCGCCATCTCGCCGCGCTCGCCCAACATTTGCAGGACGAACGCCGTGGACGACAACGCAAAGCCGAAACCCAGGATGACCGCCACTTTCCATGTGTTGTCGAACAGCATGGCGTAGCCGGCGATCACCGCGCCGGTGAGCAGCACCTGCAACGAGCCCATACCGAACACCGAGCGCCGCATCGACCACAGCTTTTTCGGCTGCATCTCCAGCCCGATGATGAACAGGAACAGCGCGACACCCAGTTCGGTGAAGTGCCGCAACTCCGCGACCTTGTCGGTGATCGCCAATCCCGATGGTCCGACCAGGACTCCCGCCGCAAGGAAACCCAGAACCGAGCCCAGCCCCAGACGCTTGAACAACGAGACAAAAATCGCCGCGGCGGCGAGCAGGATCACGGCGGCAAGGAGAAAATCGTCCAAATGCATCGTTCAATGTTCCTTGCTGATCCGGGATCGCGGCGTATCCGTGATCGCGACGTATCCGTGGTTTCGACGGGAGTTGATCGGCGGCGAATCCTCCGCCGCCGACTTGGGGGCAGCGGCTCTGGCTAACCCTAACACAACATCGAGCCTCGGCTACAGGGACCACGGAGACAGGGTTCTCGAGATGGGGCTCCATGAAGTGCCAAGGCACCGGCTTCAGCTTGTCGGCATGGTCTCGGTGGCCCGAGGATTGGGCGACGGTCCCGCAACTCTGCTATGCGCTATCCTGGCTGGTCATCGTTGCATCCCGGGTTCTATCATTGCATTGCGAGATGGCGAACGTGTCGTTCGGATGATCCGAGAACGGTGTCCGCGAATCGCAGCGTCCACAGGCCCTAGTGGAACAGCCATATTTTTTGAATGAAGGATGGTATTGCGATGTGAGAGAGAAGCATGTCGGAACAAGAACGGGGCGAAACCGGCATGTCTGACAAAAGCCCAAGAAACGCCGGCTGGGAATCGGTCTGCTAGTGTTCGGACGATCTTGACACAATTCCGGACGATTCAGGTAGCGTGGGCATTCTTATACCATATATTAGCAATTGGTAATTTCGAAAACGCAGCGAACGCTAGGGATCAAGGCCGTTCGCGGCCGTTTGGCGGCGATGTTGGTAGAAACGTCGGGAAATCGAGGAGAGGATCACAATGTCAAACACATCCAAGTCAGTTGCCAAGGGCGGATCGGACACTGGCAAGAAGCCCGACCCTCTGTCACTCGGCGGACTCCCCGGGCAACAAATGACGAACGCACTGAAGCAATTCGGCGGTCCGCTTGGCGAGTACATGATCGACTCGATGCAGCGCACGGTGCTGTTCTGGGACGTGATGCGCCAGCGTGGTGACGACTACTTTGCGCAAAAGGAAATGCCGGTCCCGAACGTGCTCCAATTTGATGTCGATCTGGTCCTCGATGGCCGCTCGCTCGACAAGCCGGTCAATTACCTGTTGGTGCGGGTCCAGCCGCCCGAGGGCGTTGAGATAGATCCATCGAAACGGCCGTTCGTGGTCGTCGATCCCCGCGCCGGGCACGGGCCGGGGATCGGCGGTTTCAAGGCGGACAGTGAGCTTGGCGTCGCCATGCGCGCCGGACATACCGCTTATTTTGTAGGTTTTACGCCCGATCCCATGCCCGAACAAACGATCGAGGACATTATGCGCGCGGAAGCCGTTTTCCTCGAAAAAGTGATCGAGCTTCATCCGAAAGCCCAAGAGAAGCCCTGCGTCATCGGCAATTGCCAAGCCGGTTGGGCGGTGTTGATGCTGGCGGCCGTGCGGCCGGAGCTGTTCGGGCCGATCATCGTCCCGGGGTCGCCACTCTCGTATTGGGCGGGCGTCAAGGGCAAGAACCCGATGCGGTACCTAGGTGGGCTATTGGGCGGAAGCTGGCTCACGGCGCTGACCAGTGACCTTGGCGCCGGCAAGTTTGACGGCGCCTACCTTGTCGAGAACTTCGAAATGGCCAATCCCTCCAACACGTTCTGGTCCAAGCCCTCCAGCGTTTGGTCGAAAGTCGACACGGAGCCGGAGCGGTTCCTCGAGTTCGAGAAATGGTGGGGCGGCCATGTCAACCTGAATGCCGAGGAAATTCAGTGGATCGTCGATGAACTCTTCGTCGGCAACCGGTTGGCGACGGCCGAGATCGTCACCAGCGACGGCGTCCGTATCGACCTTCGCAATATCAACTCGCCGATCATCTGCTTCTGCTCCGAGGGCGACAGCATCACCCCGCCGCAACAAGCCCTCGGCTGGATCATCGACCTCTACGAGAAAGACGACGACATCAAGGCGAACGAGCAGACCATTGTTTATACGGTCCACAAGAGCATCGGTCATCTCGGCATCTTCGTCTCGGGTGGCGTCGCCAAGAAGCAGCACCAGGAGTTCACCTCGAACATCGATCTCATCGATGTTCTTCCGCCCGGCCTCTACGAGATGGTCCTGACGCCGAAGACGGAGGGTGTCGTGGGCGAGGAATTCGTCGAAGGTGACTGGATAGCCCGCTTCGAGGAGCGAACATTGGGCGACGTGCGCGCAATCGTTCAGCCCGACCCCGAGGACGAGCGTCGATTCGCCGCCGCTCGCCAGCTCTCGGAAATCAATCTCGGGCTCTATCGCACCCTGTTCCAGCCGTTCGTGCAAGCGTTCATGAACGACCGGACGGCCGATGTGCTCCACAAGATGAACCCCGCGGTCATGCCCTATGAGCTGTTCTCCGGAAAAAACCCGCTGATGAAGCAGGTTGCCCAACTCGCTGATGTGGTCCGCGAGCAGCGCGCGCCCGCTTCGCCGGACAATCCCCTCGTCGCGCTGCAGGAGGCGGTGTCGACGCAAATTGTCGCGGCGCTCGATGGTTTTGGGGATATGCGAGATCATAGCACGGAACAGATCTTTCTCACCGTCTATGGGCAACCGGTCGTGCAGGCGCTTCTCGGGTTGCGGGCCACGGACGAAAGCCCGAGGCGACAGCCGGGCATCGAGCCCGAGCAGATCGCGTTTATCGAGAAGCGTATCGCCGAGCTTCGCGAACGGATCGCCGAGGGCGGGGACCGGGAAGCTTTCGTCCGAAGCCTCGTCTACATCGGCTTGGCGGGGCCGGGCGTCGATGAACGAGCCTTTGCCTTGCTCAACAAATTGCGGGCCGAGGAAGCACCCGATCTGACTCTCAAGGATTTCAAGGACATGGTTCGGGAGCAATACTTCGCGATCCTGCTGGATCAGAAAGGTGCGGTGGCGGCCATTTCGAAGATGCTGTCAAAGGATGCAGCGGAACGGAAGCAAGCCGTGGAAGATCTCCGGCAGGTCGTGTCGGCAACCGGCAAACCGGAAGGCGTGCGCGCCGAACGCCTGAAAGAGGTCGAAAAGCTGTACGCTGCCGGAAAATAGGTCGAGCGCACCGGGATCTTCAATCCCTCGGCCCGACCATGTTTCGGGCTGCCTCCGGGCCGAACGATGCTCGAACCGGAGGCAGCCTGAATTGCGG
>JAUXFS010000416.1 GCA_030622775.1 Rhodospirillales bacterium
CGGCGACATACTTCGACAAGATCCAGCCGGTGCTCAAGCGTTACGACGTGCTGTTGGTCGCCGACGAGGTGATCTGCGGGTTCGGGCGTACCGGCAACATGTGGGGCTGCCAGACCTTCGGCATCAAACCGGATTTGATCACCTGCGCCAAGGCGCTCTCGTCGGGGTACCTGCCGATCTCGGCGCTGATGATCTCGGAGCCGATTTGGCAGGCGATGGTGCAACAAAGCGAAAAGATCGGCGTATTCGGTCACGGCTATACCTATTCCGGACACCCGGTCGCCGCGGCGGTGGCGTTGGAAACGTTGGCGATCTACGAGGAGCGCGACATCCTCGAACACGTGCGCGCCGTCGCCCCGCTGCTCCAGGACGGGCTCCGCCGGTTCGCCGATCATCCGCTGGTCGGCGAGGTCCGCGGCATCGGCCTGGTCGGCGCCGTGGAACTGGTCCGCGACAAGGCGACCAAGCAACCGTTCGACCTGACCCAAGGCGTCGGCGCCTATCTCGGCAAACGGACGGAGGCGAACGGACTGATCGTACGGCCGCTGGGCGACAGCGTCGCCTTTTCGCCGCCGCTGGTGATCACCGCCGCCGAGATCGAGGAGATGCTGGACAGCTTCGGCCGCGCCCTCGAAGAGACCTGGGTGTGGGTCAAGGCGTCGGGGCTCACCGGACCGTGAACGGTTTTCACGGGGAAAAGCTGGGTAGCGGAGGCTCGAACCACTACATTAGCGATGTGGCGTCCCAAGGGCACGCGGCACCGATTGTGGACAGGGAAGACGGGATGAACTACGAGCAATTTTTCGCCGATCGTATCGCCGCGTTGCGGAGCGAAGGCCGTTACCGCGTCTTCATCGACCTCGAGCGGCAGGTCGGCAACTTCCCCCGGGCGATCCGCCATGTGGACGGTGAGCAGAAGGAGATCACCGTCTGGTGCTCCAACGATTATCTGGGCATGGGACAGCATCCCGGCGTGCTCGACGCCATGCACGAGGCACTCGACCGTTGCGGCGCCGGCGCCGGCGGAACCCGCAACATTTCCGGCACCAACCACTATCACGTGCTGCTCGAGCGCGAACTGGCCGATCTTCACCGCACCGAGGCGGCGTTGCTTTTCGGTTCCGGGTGGACCGCGAACATGACCGCGCTCAGCACCCTTTGCCGGATGCTGCCGGACTGCCTGGTGATCTCCGACGCCAAGAACCACAATTCGATGATCGAGGGGATCGTCCACTCGAAGGCCGAAAAGCGCATCTTCAAGCACAACGACGTGAGCGACCTGGATCGCGTGCTTTCCGACTCCGATCCGGCGCGCCCCAAGCTGATCGCCTTCGAGTCGGTCTATTCCATGGACGGCGACATCGCGCCGATTGGCGAGATCTGCGACGTTGCCGACAAGTACGGCGCGATGACCTTCCTCGACGAGGTCCATGCCGTCGGCATGTACGGCCGGCGCGGCGCCGGTGTCGCCGAACGGGACGGCCAGATGCACCGCATCAGCGTGATCCAGGGAACGCTGGCCAAGGCGTTCGGCGTGGTCGGCGGCTACATTGCCGGCTCCGCGGCGGTGTGCGACTTCGTCCGCTCCTACGGAACCGGCTTCATTTTCTCGTCGTCGATGCCGCCGGCGGTCGCCGCGGGTGCGCTCGCCAGCGTGCGTTACCTCAAGGCCCACAACGAGATCCGCGAACGCCACCAGGAGCGGGCGGCGACCCTCAAACGGCGCCTGGCCGAAGCCGGCATCCCGGTGATGCCGTCGGAGGCCCATATCGTGCCCGTGCTGGTGGGTGATCCGCTCTCCTGCAAGCAGGCGAGCGACGAACTGATAACCAGACACGGCGTCTATGTCCAGCCGATCAACTTCCCGACGGTTGCGCGGGGAACCGAACGCCTGCGGTTCACCCCGACGCCGCTGCACACGGACGCGGACATGGATCACCTGGTGGCGGCGATGAAGGACGTATGGCGGCGGCTGGGTCTGAAGGCGGCCGCTTGACGGACGCCAGGGTGTGGACTTGTTCCAGGGTGTGGACTTTTTAACGTCTTTTCGCCATCATTGCGAGGTCGCCCAGTATGGAGCACACCGATGTTCGCCGGTAACACGCTGACGCCGAAGGAGGCCACCCGCCTCTGCGCGCTCGGCAGCCTGGCGCTGAGCCCGCTGACCTATAGCGCCCTGGCGATGTCCATCCGTCATTTCATCGGCCGGGTGATCGGCCCGACGCCCGAGATCATGGGGCATTCGATCGAGTTGCTCAAGTACGAGGGGCTGGTCGAGGCCGTCGAGGGAAGTGGAGACGAGGCGCTGCTCCGCATCACCGACGCCGGCCGCGAGAACATGCGGGAATTGCTGACGGCCAACGTCCGCGCGACAAGCACCGCGCTCGACAAGCTGATCGTGGCGCTCAAGCTGCGGTTTCTGCATCTGCTCGAACCCGACGATCAGTGCGTCCAGGCCGATCTGTTGGTCGACGCCTGCGAACGAGAGCTTTCACGCCTCGACGACCTCCGCCGCCATCACGCCGACGACGTGGGCTACTTGGTATCGTGGCTGGACCACGATATCGGTCTTCTCGAAACCCGGCTGGCCTGGCTCACCGATTTCCGCGCGCGGCTATACGATCACGGTTGATACCAACCTGCGTCGCTACTGATTCTCAGGTGGTTCGGCGGCGGCGGAAGCCCTGACCGCGGCCGCGGCGTCGAAAATTCAGCGGCGGAACGAATGCCGCGACGGCATTCTGGATGCGAGCCTGGATCTTGGGAATTTGCAACACATCGTCGATGCGGCGATCGAGATAAGCCCAGGTCGCGGTGAAATCATCGGACTCGTCGCTCAACCAGTACAGCACCGTGGAGACATAGACCGGAGCCAGCAAGCCACGCTTGGTATAGAAGTTGAAATCGGTCGACGTGTCTCCCGCGGCGTACCAAATGGCGTTGACCGTGTTGTAGGTGTTGCGCGCGGCGATGGGGGCGTTCTGAGGCAGGGCGAGGAATGACAGCGCCCTGCGGACCGCTTCCCGGTACGGGTTGTTGACCTCGATGCGCAGACGTACGCCGGTGGCGATCCGATCCCGAACCCGCATCGCGTCCAGGTTCAACCGCTCCATTCCCTCGAGCATCCGCCGGTCGCCGTATTCCGACCAGTGGCCGATCACGTCCAGAAAAGCAGCAAACAC
>JAUXFS010000456.1 GCA_030622775.1 Rhodospirillales bacterium
AGGACGTCACCGGCCTGATGGCGAGCCAGTGACGCGGCGACCTGTTCCGAGGGCGACGGCGACGGCGGCGGCGGCGGCGGCGCTGTTGTCGCGCACCCGAACAGCGCGAGACCAAGCACTCCGGCCAAAATAACCTTACGCAACCGGTTCGGAAACGAGGGCATGTCGCGCATACTCATTGCTTGAAGAACGAGACCATGGCATGGACGACGTTGGGATGGTCGAGATTGCCCAAATGACCGCCGGTGGGGAAGATTGTCGCCCTCGGACCGAACAGCTTCCGCAGATAGTCGATCTCGCCCTCGGCAAGGATGATATCATCCTCGTTGGTTTGCAGGCCGATTTTGTCGGTTCGCGCCAGATAACCCTCGATGCTGACGAGGCTCGCTTCGTCGAGAAGATCCTGCTTCGTAAGGTCGGGATCGCGTTCCCTGTAGTAAGGATAGAGAAATCCGTCGAGGTAGTCCTGGAAGGTCAGTCGCATGCCGGTCTGAAAGAACCTGGTCAACGAACTGAAGGTGTCCGGCGTCCACCCTTCGGGCACGATGTAACCGTAGTCTGCCATCACGTCGGCGGTAAAGGACATGTCGTTCGATGCAAACCGAGCAACCACGCCGATGAGGGCTTTGACATCTTCTTGGCTCGGGACCTCCCTTAGGTAAGTGTTGTAGAGCAGATCGTCGGAGAAAACGACGGCTTGGTTCTTTTCGTAAGACGTCTCGGCAAACGCCCTGAAGACATCCTCGACATAGGCGCCGATATCAGCGGCTCCAGCCGGTAAATTCTCCTCCAACATGGCGTCGAGAATTTCCATCGAGTTGAACAGGTCGACCGGCGGATTGATCATCAGAACCTTGCTGAACTCGAAGGCGCCTTCCGTTTCGTCCAATTGGGTAATGTAGGCGGCCTGCCAGCCGCCGAGGCTGTACCCGGTGAGATAGAAGTCGGATACCTCGATCCGGTCACTGACCTGCTCGTAAGCGAGCTGCATGGTTCGGTAGAGGTCCTTCGCATCCTGGCTGACCCGGCCTGTGACACTGGTGGTCGAGGCGTTGACGATGAAGTTCGGGTGGGTAGGCGACGGAAGCGAAATGACGTGGAGGCCGGCATCGAAAAAGGCCCGCTGAAAAATCTGCATCGTCGATCCGTCATGAGGTGCGCCGGTGCCGGCGATGACGAAGATCAGCGGAGCGCGCTTTTTTTGATGGACCAGGGAGAATTTCAGCTTGGAGTTATACCAGAATAGATCCGGGACCTGGCGATCCGGAAAGGCCGTCAACTCCAACTCGTCGATGCTTATTTTCTCCGGTAGCTGGACCCTGAGGATCGGCGGCGTTCTGACGACAGTCGCCGTATAGGGATCGATCCATGGAAAATCGTAGGGTTTCTCGGGAGTCTCGAGCACGCTGAACGTTGGTGTCGGCGTGGCTCCACAAGCCGCCAGCAACAGCAACGCGACGACGGCGAAGCGGTTGATCGTCCGCCGCATCGCGCCCGGTGAACCGTTGCCGTTATCTTTTATCCTGGTCCGCGGATCCCCAACCATGGGGAGGTTTTGCAGGGATCGGGCAGCAGAGTCAATCGAGCGCCAGTTTACTGTGGCTCTATCGATTCAGTTTGTTGCATCCGTGCCACACCTCATGCGGGGCGGCGGCGTTGTTGCGTTCCGTTTCATCATGCAGTCTTTAACCCCAAATTCTTTGCGTTCAAAATGGATGAGGGCACGCCAAAAGTCATCGCCTTTCCGATGACTTTGTTTTACTATTGGAACTTGTTTGGTCCTTGGTCGAAGGGTGGCGGCGCGACGGACACTCCAATCAACAATCATCGCATCTGGTGTTCCGGTGGCGCGGGCTCGACGACAGGCCCGAAGCCCTTGCGGCCGACGACATTAAACGAGGAGGAGTGTCCATGTACCATATGATCCGCAACACCAGCTTGAAGCGCCTGCTCATTGTCGAGGCACCGGCGCTTTCGCTCGCCTTTCTGACCGCCGAGATGTTCTACAAGTTCGGTTCTTTCGGATTGGAATGCTTGGCCTTCCTGGCGACCTGGTTCGTGTTCTCGCTGATCTTCGACCTCATCGGCCGGCGATCGATCTTCAAAGCCGAAGCCCGGTGAGGGGAGGGGACCATGGCTATCGAACCTCGGGACTATCGCGAACAGCTTGCCGGCGGTCCTCGTAAGGAGCGCTTCGTCGGCCCGTCCGAACCCTATCTGTCGACCCATAAGCAGAGGGCCAACTGGTTCCGTTCGCGGGAGGCCTGGCCGCTGCGCGAGGCATCGAGCTTCGCGCTGGTGAGAGAGCGGGGGCGGGTCGCGACCGAGCTCACCCCGGCCTGCGGTGAGACGCAATGGGAATTCGTCGGCCCGTCCAATATCGGCGGGCGGATGACGTCGCTGGTTTGTCACCCCACCGATGCGGACCGGATCATCGCCGGCGCCGCCGGCGGCGGGGTCTGGCGCAGCACCGACGGCGGGCGCAACTGGGAAGCCCTGTGGCACAAGCACCCGACCCTCAACGTCGGCTCCCTCGCCCTTTGTACCAGCAATCCCGATGTCATCTATTGCGGGACCGGGGAGGCCAACCTCTCCGCCGATTCCCATGCCGGCGTCGGTCTGTTCCGCTCGACCGACGGCGGGGACAACTGGGAGTCGCTGGCCGCTTCCGCCGACACCGGTCTTCCCACCCGTATCGGCACGATCGCGGTCGATCCCAACGACTCCGGGCACATCCGCCTCGGCGGCGTTTCGCACGGTAGCGGTACCGACGGCATGTGGACGTCCCGGGACGGCGGAACATCATGGCGAAGAGAGACCTTCGCCACGACCGGAAGCTATCGGTGCCACCAGATCCAGTTCGACCCAGTCCGAAGGGACGTCCTGTACACGGCGATTACCGCGCGGGGTGTGCTCTCCGGGATCTGGCGCTCCGAGGACGGCGGCCGGACCTGGACCCATCCGCTATCCGGACTGCCGGACCCGACGATATTGGGTCG
>JAUXFS010000231.1 GCA_030622775.1 Rhodospirillales bacterium
AGCAGCGGTGGTGCGCCGCCGGATCATCGGAAAACAGTTTTCATGCTTGTCTACTCGGATGTCGGCGGTCACTCGGAATCGCGAGAAAGCGGTTCGCAAGAGAGCTCCAGGTTGGCGAAGGTTCGCTTCGTAAATGGGAAATTGATGCAGCCTCACTCAGCGATCGATCACGTATGGTCATTGAGAGGTTTCTCGCTAGTCATCCATCTTTCTGAATGATTTGGCGATCACGCTTGCGATCGCCTCCTTCCGTGACCGCGCGTCAACATCACTTGTTGCTACCTGTCGCACCTTCACACGCCTGCCACGAACCGTCTCTTCGGTGGGGGTCATAGTTGCGACAAGCGTGTCGAGATACGAGAAGACTTCATCGGACGGGAGCACACGCACACGCTCCGCATCCTTTGGTGGGATGCTCGACAACAGAAAGGCACGAAGCCTTTTTGCGTGTGGCGCTTCCTCCGTGACAACGAGCACCTGATCGTAGCCGGCAGCAAGACACTTTTCGACGTTCTTGAGTTCCTGCTCGCGCGAAGTCGTGACGGAGATCTCGCAGGCGACGCGAATGTCGCCGCGCGAGAGTGACACGTCGACACTGCCTCCCTCGATCTGCTCCTCGATCGTGGATCGAAAGCCTCGCTCCTCTGCCGCCTACTGTCGGAGTTCCAGCAACACTGTACTCATCTCCGCCGCAGCCCTCACGCCCCCATCAGCAGCGCGTTGCGGCCGGGGACGATGCGGCGGTAGGCGAGGGCCTCGGCGACGTGGATGCGGGTGACGCCGTCGGTGGCGTCGGGATCGGCCAGCGTCCGGGCGACGCGGAGCACCCGGTGGTAGCCGCGCGCGGTGAGGCGCATGCGGTCGACGGCGTCGGCGAGCAGGGTGCGGCCGGCGGCGTCGGGGGTCGCCACCTGGTCGAGCAGGCCGCCGTCGGCCTCGGCGTTGGTGCGGACCGCCGGGGTGGCGCCGACGCGTTGGTAGCGCGACCTCTGGATGTCGCGGGCGGCGGCGATGCGGGCGGCGACGTCGGCGGTGCGTTCGGCCGGCGGCGGCAGCGCCAAATCGGCGGGGGTCACCGCCGGCACCTCGACGTGCAGGTCGATGCGGTCGAACATCGGCCCCGAGATCTTCGACTGGTATTCGACGGCGCATCGTGGCGCCCGGGTGCAGGCGCGGCCGGGGTCGTCGAGGTAGCCGCAACGGCACGGGTTCATCGCCGCGACCAGTTGCACCCGCGCCGGATAGGTGACGTGGACGTTGGCCCGGGCGACGCTGGCGCGCCCGGTCTCCAGCGGCTGGCGCAGCGCCTCGACGGCGGCGCGCTGGAACTCCGGCAGCTCGTCGAGGAACAGCACGCCCAGATGGGCGAGCGACACCTCGCCCGGCCGGGCGCGCGGGCCGCCGCCGATCAGCGCCGCCACCGAGGCCGAATGATGGGGGTCGCGGAACGGCCGGCGGCGGATCAGTCCGCCGTCCCTGAGCGCGCCGGCGATGCCGTGGATCATGCTGACCTCGAGCGCCTCGGCCGGATCGAGCGGCGGCAAAAGCCCCGGCATCCGCGCCGCCAGCATCGACTTGCCGGAGCCCGGCGGGCCGAGCATCAACAGGTTATGGCCGCCGGCGCAGGCGATCTCGATCGCCCGCTTGGCGGTCTCCTGGCCCTTGATGTCGCTGAGGTCGGGATAGACGGCGCGGTCGTCGCCGAGCCGCGGCCGCGGCGGGGTCAACACCTGGATGCCCTTGAAATGGTTGATCAGCGCCAGCACCGTCGCCGGCGCCAGCACCTCGACGCCGGCGGCCCACGCCGCCTCGCCACCCTGCGCATCAGGGCAGACCAAACCCAATCGGTTGGCGCTGGCGTGGATCGCCGCCGCCAGCACCCCGGTGACCGGCGCCAGCGCCCCGTCGAGGCCGATCTCGCCGAGGACGGCGAACCCGGCGAGGGCGTCGCGCGGCACCACCCCCATCGTCTCCAACAGCCCCAACACGATCGGCAGGTCGAAGTGGCTGCCTTCCTTGAGCAGGTCGGCGGGGGCGAGGTTGACGGTGATCCGCTTCGGCGGCAGCGCCAGGCCCATGGCGCTCAACGCCGCGCGCACCCGCTCGCGGCTTTCCGCCACCGCCTTGTCGGGCAGGCCGACGATGGTGAACGCCGGAAGCCCCTCCGCGATCTGCACCTGGACGTCGACGTCGAGGACGTCGATGCCCTGGAAGGCGACCGTCCTGATCCGCGCGACCATCCGCCTCCGCCCCTGACCCGTTGCCCCCATTGGACTTTAGGCACGAGGCGGCAGGCTGACGACCCCTGTTTGAGTACTGGTTGCGCGATTCAACCCCTGCTGGCGGCGAAACGCGCCTCGAAGGCGTCCCACAGGTCGGATTCCAGCGAAACGCCGTCGAAGCGGCCGATCTCCTGGATGCCGGTGGGCGAGGTGACGTTGATCTCGGTGAGGTAGCCGCCGATGACGTCGATGCCGACGAAGATCAGCCCGCGGCGGCGCAGCTCCGGGCCGATCGTCTCGCAGATTTCCAGGTCGCGCGCACTCAGCGTCGCCTTCTCGGCGGTGGCGCCGACGTGCAGGTTGGCCCGGACCTCGCGCTCCTTCGGCACCCGCTTGACGACGCCGGCGGCGTTGCCGTCGATCAGGATGATCCGGCTGTCGCCGTCGCGCACCTCGGGGAGATAGGCCTGGACCATGATCGGCTCCCGATAGACCTCGGTGAACATCTCCAGCAGCGCGTTGAGGTTGTCGTCCTCGGGGTCGACGTGGAACACCCCGGCGCCGCCGTTGCCGAACAGCGGCTTGATGATGATGTCCTTGTGCTCGTCGCGGAAGGCGGTGATCCGGGCGCGGTCGGAGGTGATCAGCGTCGGCGGCATCAACTCGGGGAAGTGGGCGACGAACAGCTTCTCGGGCGCGTTGCGCACCTCGACCGGGTCGTTGATCACCAACGTCTTCGGGTGGATGTGCTGCAGTACGTGGGTGGCGGTGATGTAGGCCATGTCGAACGGCGGGTCCTGGCGCATCAGCACGATGTCCACCTCCGCAAGGTCGAGGATCTCCGGCTCGCCGAGGGTGAAGTGGTCGCCGCGCTGGCGCCGCACCTCGAGGGCGCGGGCGCGGGCGGTCACCCGGCCGCGGTAGAACGTCAGGTCCTGGGGCAGGTAGTGGAACAGCACGTGTCCGCGCCGCCGGGCTTCCACGGCCAGCGCGAAGGTGCTGTCGGCGTCGATGTCGACGGACTCCATCGGGTCCATCTGGATGGCCACGCGAAGGCCCATGCGATCCTACTCCCTGTCAATAGCCGTTCCCGGCCGCAAGCATTACCCGCCCGGACGCCGCGGAATCAAGCTCCCGATACCATCGCCGGCGTGTTCCCGGCTCGGGCCGCACCAGCAAACCGATGAAATGATCTTCATCGGTTTGCTGGCAAACGCAAGTGCGCGCCCGCAGCGCAGCGAGGATAGCCAAGCGGACGGATGTCCGCGCCCGGCGCCTGAGGGAACATCAAGAATCCCATTCATGGGATCGCCAATATCAATCATCCGCGCGCCAGGCGTTGGCGAGGTGGCGGGGCGGGCTTCTGCGGCCGACGACCATCAGGTCGAAGCGAAGATCGAGACCGCGATAAGCCGGGCGCGCCTTGAGAAAGGCCTCGGCCGCCCGGGTGATGCGCCGCCGCTGGCGCCGGGTCAGGGCCTCCGGGGCGCCATCGTCGGCGCGGGCCTTGACCTCGACGAACGCCAGGGTGCGGCCGCGACGGGCGATGATGTCGATCTCGCCCACCGGAACGCGGAAGCCGCGGGCGACGATGCGATAGCCCTTGAGCCGCAGCAACCAGGCGCCGGCGGTCTCGGCGAGGCGCCCGAACCGCCAGGCTTGGCGCTTGTCGGCCTCGGTGCCGTGGCCGCCGGTCATCGCCGGCGGCGCCGCAGCTCGAGGGCGCGGGCGTAGAGGTGCCGCTTCGCCAACCCGGTTTCGGCCGCTACCTGTTCCGCCGCGTCGCGCACCGAGGCCTCGTCGAGCGCCGCCGACAGAAGGCGATCAACCTCGGCGTCGTCGGCTTGCGGCGGCGCGGCCGGCGGCGACACCACCAGCGTTACCTCGCCCCTCGGCGGCGCGGCCTCGCGGTAATGGTCGGCGAGCTCGGCGAGGGCGCCGCGGCGAACCTCCTCGAACAGCTTGGTCAGCTCGCGGGCGACCACCGCCTGGCGCGGCCCGAGAATTTCGGCCATGTCGGCGAGTGCCGCCGCCAGCCGCCTGGGTGATTCCATCAGCACCAGGGTCGCCGGCACCGTGGCCAGTTCGGCGAGGAACCGGCGGCGGGGGCCGGCGCGCGGCGGCGCGAACCCGGCGAACAGGAAGCGGTCGGTGGGCAATCCCGACACGCACAGCGCCGCCAGCACCGCCGACGGCCCGGGGATCGGTATGACCGCAATGCCCGCGTCGGCACAGGTCCGAACCAACCGATAGCCGGGATCGGAGACCAGCGGCGTTCCGGCGTCGGAAACCAGCGCGATC
>JAUXFS010000373.1 GCA_030622775.1 Rhodospirillales bacterium
ATCGGCGGCGCCCTGCTACTTACGCCCGGCTTCGTCACCGATGCCGTGGGCTTCCTCTTGCTGATACCCCCGGTTCGCCTGGTGCTGCGCCGGTGGTGCCGGAGTCATCTGATGGAAGCAGGACGGGTTCAGACGTGGTCCAACGTGTCACCGCCCGGTACCGGACCCGCGAGCGGCCGGCCAAGCACGGTCATCGACGGCGAATTCGAGGAAGTCACCGACGAGGATGGGCCTTCCGGCGGCGGCAAAAGCGAAACCCGCTGGAACAAGAGGATCGATCGGGCGAACGATCTAGACAAACGCCGGTAGGCACGGGTTGTTGTCGTCCGAGGCAATCCGTGGTAGCTGGGCGTCATAAAACCGCAAAGGGGACGAGCATGACGGAAGAGCCGAAGACACCCGAGAAGAGCGAAGACCAGGAGCCGTCAGGTGGCGGCAACGGTAGTGAACAGCCGGCTGCGAGCACGGAAGCCGAACCCGACGCGGCCAAACCGCCGATTGCGATCAACGCTCAGTACGTCAAGGACCTGTCATTCGAGGCGCCGGCCACGCCGGGGGTTTTCAGGCAGATGCAGAGTCAGTCGCCGAACATCGCCGTCAATGTTGACGTCGAGGCGAAAACCCTGGAACCGTCGGTCTTCGAGGTGACCCTCAATATCACCGCCAACTGTAAGTTTGAGGACACGACGGCCTTTCTGGTGGAATTGTCTTACGGTGGGGTTTTTACCCTTAGCGTCGATGCGCAGTATGTCCGTCCGGTTTTGTTGATCGAGTGTCCGCGCCTGTTGTTTCCGTTTGCCCGACAGATCATCGCAAACACCACTTCCAACGGCGGTTTTCTCCCGTTGATGCTGGCGCCGGTGGATTTCGCCGGTCTCTACCAAAAGGAAGTTCAGAAAAGGAGCGCCCAAGCCGCCGCAGAATCGCAGGAATCTTCCGCCGAGCCCAATTGACGGCAGAATTTCGGTTCCCGGCGCTTCCGTGACTTGCCGTGTGACGCGGTTACGAGGTTTGTCTCCAAACGGGATCGGTCAGGCGGTCCAGAAATTCGCTGTGTGCCCGCTCCTCCTCCGGCGTCGGGTTCACCAACCTTGGCGGATGAGATCGCGGCGGTGCCGCCACCGCGGCTTGACCTGTAGCAGAGATCAACTCCAGACCGGGTTGACGGCCACCGAGTAGCTCCAGATAAACCTCGGACAGCAGGCGCGCATCCTTGAGGGCGCCATGCACACTGCGGTCGGAAATATCGACTTGAAATCGCCTGCACAAGGCGTCGAGGTTTGCCGGTGAGCCCGGAAACTTCTTTCTCGCCAAGCGCACGGTGTCAATCGCCCGGTCGGTTGTCACCGGCGAATATCCTAGGCGTCCGAACTCGGCGTTGATGAAGCCGAGGTCGAAGCTGGCATTGTGAATCACCAGAGGCGAATCACCGAGGAAAGCCTGGAACGCCTCGGCGACATCGGCGAACAAGGGTTTGTCCGCGAGAAACGCATCGGAAAGCCCATGTACGTTGAAAGCCTCGACCGGCATCGGTCGTTGCGGGTTGAGGTAGGCCTGATAGGTCCGGCCGGTTGGAGTGTGATTGAGCAACTCGACACAGCCGACCTCGACGATCCGATGACCCCCGGCGGCATCGAGACCCGTGGTCTCCGTATCGAGAACAACCTCGCGCATGATCTCTCCCTTAGCGAGGCCTGGACGTTGCGTCAATGCGTCGCCGGCAACGCCTCGGGGGCCATTTCGTTCCCCGCCAGCGTCTCGCCTCTTCGACGACGCTTTTGATCGTGCGCATGGTAACCGCGCGACCCAGACCGGTGGGAATGATGAAATCGGCGAGACGCCGCTTTTGGACGTCCGACATCTGCCGGCCGCGTATCGCGGAAATTCGCTCGCGATTCATGCCGGGCCGTTCGAGCAGGCGCTGTTCCTGCACGAAAGCCGGAGCGGTAACGACCGCGACGGCGTCGCAATCCGCTTGACCGCCCGTTTCGAACAGCAACGGTATATCGAGAATCACCATCGGCGATCGATGATCGGCCGCACGACGCAGGAAGCGCGTTTTTTCTTGGGCGACAAGGGGATGAACAATGGCTTCGAGACGCCGCAGGCCTTCGTTGTCACCGAAGACGCGACGGGCCAATGCCTCGCGATCGACGGCGCCGTCTCGAGTGATGCCGGGAAATATTGCTTCGACCGGGCCGACCGCCGCGCCACCTCTTGCCAGCAACCGGTGAACGGCCCGGTCGGTGTCGTACACCGGCACACCCAACCGCGAGAACATTTCGGCTGCGGTGGTCTTGCCCATGGCGATCGAGCCGGTAAGGCCGAGGATCACCATCAGCCAGACAATCCATCAAGGACGAAGACCCGAAGCTCCGAGGTCACCTCCGGTTCCACGCCAAACCACGCCGCAAATCCGGGACGCGCTTGGTGCAACAGCATGCCGAGACCATCGACCACCGGATTGCCCCGAAGAGTAGCCTGCCTGAGCAAAGCCGTTTCCAAGGGATTGTAAACAATATCGGTAACCACAGACACCGAGGGCAGTGCGGCCAGGACCAGGTCCAGAGGGGGATTTCCGGTCATGCCGAGTGTCGTCGTATTGACCAACAATGCAGCGCCGTCGAGAGCCTCGGCCCGCAATTCCCAAGGGACTATCTCGACAGGTCCATCGAGATCGGACGCCAGGATTTCGGCTCTCGATCGGGTCCGGTTGATCAAGCGGATCTCCGGCACGCCGCCGTCGATCAACACCGCGCAGACCGCTCGTGCGGCTCCGCCCGCACCCAGGACCACCGCCGGGCCGCGCTCCGCGGTCCATCCGCGATATCCGGCTTTGAGGTTCTCGACAAAGCCGAAACCGTCTGTGTTGCTACCGTGGAGGTCGCCGTCCCGACCGACGACCACCGTATTCACGGCTCCGATACGGCGGGCGTCTTCCGATGCCGTGTCGACGGCGGCGAGAGCGGCTTCCTTGTGAGGGACGGTCACGTTGACCCCGAACAATCCAAGATCCGGGATCGCCGCCAACGCCTTTGAAAAGCCCTCTGGTCGCACGGACAACGGTATGTAGGTGCCGTCGATTTCGTAGCGGTGAAGCCAGTATCCATGCAGCCGCGGAGACAACGAATGGGTTACGGGATAGCCCATGACGCCCGCAATTCTGGTTACACCGGTCAACGTCTTCATCGGCAAAGCTTCAGTCAGTGCGCTATGACACCCTCACGGCGGAGAAACTCGAGCAATGGCAGGAGCGGCAGGCCGAGAATGGTGAAAAAGCTACCGTCGATTCGTGAAAACAGTTGGACGCCGGTACCTTCCAGTCGGTAGGCACCGACCGTTTCCAAAACATCGGATCCGGTCTCGTCCATATACTTGCGAAGAAAACCGTCAGTGAAAGGTCGCATGGTCAACCGTGCCGTCTCCACGTTCCGCCACACGCGGACGCCGTCCAG
>JAUXFS010000063.1 GCA_030622775.1 Rhodospirillales bacterium
CGATGGCGACGTTGCCGTTGCCGATGATCACCGCCGAGCGGGCGCGATCGAGCGCGACGTCGAGCCCGGCATGGTCGGGATGGCCGTTGTACCAGCCGACGAACGCCGACGATCCGTAAACGCCTTCGAGGTCCTCGCCCGGGATCCCCAGTCGGCGATCCCTGGGAGCGCCGGTGGCGAGCACCACCGCGTCGTACATCGCCCGCAGGTCGGCGAGCCGCAAATCGCGGCCGATCTCGACGTGACCGAAAAACCGCACTTGCTCGCGCTCCAGCGCACGGGAGAAAACCCGGGCGACCCCCTTGGTGCCCTGATGATCGGGAGCGACGCCGCCACGGATCAGGCCGAACGGCGTCGGCAGCCGGTCGAACACGTCGAGCTCGACCGCGTCCTTGCCCTGACGGACAAGCCGCTCGGCGACATAGCAGCCGGAGGGGCCGCTGCCCACGATGGCAATCTTGAGAGACGACATGCGGTCCCTTCCCCCGACCGATCAGATCACTAGTGCAGCTTCACGTACTCGTAGTCGACCGGCAGGCTGTTGATGCCGCGCTCCGGCGGTGCGATCCAACCGGCGATCTTGCCGGGCTCGGTCACTTGCTGCATCAGGCTCAAGACATACGCCCGGTCGCTCTCTGACGGCAGCCACTCGTCCTTGCGGGCCGCGAATTCGTCGGCGGAGATGGGGGTGCCCCGCGGATCGGTCGGAACCCCCGCCCACGCGCCGATGTTACGGCGGAAGCGGCGGTTCGGCAGGGTGATCTCGAAGTCGACACCCGCCTTCTTGATCACCCGGTTCCAGCGGCTGACGCCGACCGCGCAGTCCTTGACGTAGCTCTGGCGGACGATCTCGTTGATCGCGTTGCGCATCGGGACCTCGGTGGTGGTGATCCCGCCCTTGCCGTCGGGCAGCTCCAGCGCATAGGTCGTGTCCTTACACACGTGATCCTCGAAGGTCGGTTCGTCCGGCCGCCCCTTGAGGCCGTTGGCGAAATACGAGGCCGCGTTCGAAGACGCTTCCGATCCGAACAGATCGACGCTCGAGGTGAACCAGTAGTTCACATAGCGCTGCACCAGCGGCAGGTCGACGACGCCGTGTTGGCGAAGCAGTTGGGGATCGTCGGTGCCCAATTCCTTCATCATCTCCATCGCCCGCCGGATCACCCGGCTGATGCCGGAATCGCCGACGAACATGTGGTGCGCTTCCTCGGTGAGCATGAACCGGGTGGAGCGCGCCAGCGGGTCGAACGCCGACTCGGCGAGGCACTTGAGCTGGTACTTGCCGTCGCGGTCGGTGAAGTAGGTGAACATGTAGAACGACAACCAGTCCCGCACCGGCTCGTTGAAGGTGGCGAGGATGCGCGGGTTATTGGGATCGCCGGAATGGCGGTGGAGCAGTTCCTCCGCCTCCTCGCGTCCGTCGCGGCCGAAATAGGCGTGCAGCAGGTAGACCATCGCCCACAGGTGACGGGCCTCTTCGACGTTCACCTGAAACAGGTTGCGGAGATCGTAGAGCGACGGGCAGGTCCGGCCAAGCAGCCGCTGCTGCTCGACCGATGCCGGCTCGGTGTCGCCCTGGGTGACGATCAGGTTGCGGAGCGCCGCGCGGTGCTCGCCCGGAACCTCCTGCCAGACATCCTCGCCGAAGTGGTCGCCGAAACCGATCTTGCGGTCCGGCGTCCGATCGGCGAGCAGGATGCCCCAACGGTAGTCGGGCATCTTCACCGTGCCGTAGGTCGCCCAGCCCTTGGCGTCGACCGACGTCGCCGTCCGCAGGTAGACGTCGGCGGCCTGGAAACCGGCCGGGCCCAGTTCCTGCCACCATTCGAGGAACCTCGGCTGCCAGTGCTCCAACGCCCGCTGCAGGGCGCGGTTGCCGCCGAGATCGACGTTGTTCGGAATCTGATCCTGGAGATTGACCGCCGTCATTTCACACCCTCTTCCAATCGAATTCTGCCTTGGATCCCGTGCCGAACAGTTTCAACGCCCCCTTGGCGCCGACCGCGTTCGGACGGATGAAAATCCAGTTCTGCCACGCCGACAACCGCCCGAAGATCCGGGTCGCCATGGTTTCCCGCCCGCCGAACCGCAGGTTGGCCTCCATGCCGGTCAACGCATCCGGCGACAGGCTCGTCCGCTCCTCGACGACCAATCGGATCTCGTCGGACCAGTCGAGATCGTCGGGAATGAACGTGACCAGTCCGTTGTCATCGGCTTGGCCCGGATCCAGCGACTCGCCGACGAGGGCGCGCAACCGCCCGATCGCCTCCGCATCGCCATAGAAGCGATTGGCAAGCCGCGTCGATGCGTCGACCCTCTCGAGCGAGCCGAAGTTCATTTCGCTCAGCGCGATCGCCGGCGGCGTTCCCTCGTCCTCGGGCAGGTCGAGCATATAGCTGCGGTCGGCCGCCAACGCCAACTCGAACAGGGTGCCGGCGAAACACGATCCCTCCTCGATCAGGGCGAACAGGCTGCGCGAGCTGACGTCGATCCGCGCCAAGGTCCGGCGGAGCATGTCGATGACCTCGCGGACGAACCAGTGGTCGCGATTGTCGATCAGCGCGCGGTCGGCGGCGAGCACCTTCGCGGCGTCGCCCTCGGTCCTGAGCAGCCACAGGCCGATCTCGTGGTTGTTGGTCCGGAGCATGAGGATCGCGTCGTCGAGGTCCCGCGCCATCGCCAGCGGCCACCACGCCATGCCCTCGCCGACGATCGCCTCCGGATCGGCGGCGACGTCGGCGTCCGGCCCCTTGACGGTAATGGTTGCGGTTCGCCGTTTCGAGTCGATGCTCACGTCGACCCAGCGGTAGCGGTAGCCGTCCTCGACGATCTCGCGCGCGACCGGCGTCATCTCGACGCCGTCGGCGTCGCGTGAGCGGCCGCCTTCACGGGCCAACTCGGCGGCGCGCTCGCGCACCGAGTCCATGAACGATTGTTTCGGCGCGATGTGGTCGACAAGCCCCCAGACCTTCGCCTTGCGTCCCCGCACCCCTTCCTCGCTGGTGCAGAATACGTCGGCGAGATCGCGGCGGACCTTGCGCTTGTCGGTGAGGCGGGTGAGGCCGCCGGTGCCCGGCAGCACCGCCAGGAGCGGCACTTCCGGCAGGCTGACGGCGCTCGACCGGTCGTCGATCAGGAAGATCTCGTCACAGGCCAGGGCCAGTTCGTAGCCGCCGCCGGCGGTGGTGCCGTTGCACGCGGCGATGAACTTGAGGCCGCTCCGCTGGCTCGAATCCTCCATGGAATTGCGGGTCTCGTTGGTGAACTTGCAGAAATTCACCTTCCATTCATGGGACGACAGACCGAGCATGTAGATGTTGGCGCCGGAACTGAACATCCGGTCGAGGCCGCTGGTGATGACGACGGCGCCGACGCGCGGATGCTCGAAGCGAATGCGCTGCAAGGCGTCGTGAAGCTCCATGTCGACGCCCAGGTCGTAGGAATTGAGCTTGAGCTTGTATCCTTCGACGAGACCGCCGTCTTCGTCGATGTTCAGCGTCAACGTGGCGATCTCCCCGTCGACGTCGATCGACCAGTGCCGGTAATTTTCCGGATCCCGGTCGTATGTGACAATGTTGCGAAGGCTCATGAACCGCGGCTTCCCCGTTCGTCATCCCGCCCGTGCGGGCTTTGTCCTGCATTTAAGAATGAATTGAATATGCATTATAGTGCACATTCCGGCGCATGCAAGTTCCGAATCGTCCTGTCACGCCATCGGTTCAACTCGGTCCACCTCTTTACCTCCCCCCCCTCACCTTACCTCTCCCCCTCGAAGGGGGAGAGGTAAGGTGAGGGGGTGAGGAAAGGTGAGGGGGGGGTCGAGCCAAAACCAAAATGCCCTTGTCAACAACGGACGGGAACAGCGTGATGACCGACAGCACATATGATCTCGTTGTCGTCGGCGGCGGGCCGGGCGGCTACGTGGCGGCGATCCGCGCCGCGCAACTGGGGCTCCGCGTCGCCTGCGTCGAGAAGCGGGGCGCGCTCGGCGGCACCTGCCTCAACGTCGGCTGTATTCCGTCGAAGGCGTTGCTGCAGTCCTCGCACCATTACGCGGTCGCGTCGAAGGAGTTCGCCAACCACGGGATCAAGGTCTCGGGCCTGGAGGTCGACCTGCCGGCGATGATGAAGCGCAAGGAAGGGGTCGTCGGCGACCTCACCAAGGGGATCGAGTTCCTGTTGAAGAAAAACAAGGTCGACTACCTGGTCGGATCGGGAACGATCACCGCCTCCGACGAGGTCGCGGTGACGCCGGCCAACGGCGGCGACCGCCGGGTGCTGAAGACCGGGAACATCCTGATCGCCACCGGTTCCGAGGTGGCGACGCTGCCGGGGATCGACATCGACGAGGAGCGGATCGTCAGTTCGACCGGCGCGCTGTCGCTGGCCACGGTGCCGGAGACGATGGTGGTGGTCGGCGGCGGTTACATCGGCATCGAGCTCGGATCGGTGTGGCGTCGGCTCGGCGCCAAGGTGACGGTGGTCGAGTTCCTCGACCAGATCCTCGCCGGCATGGACGCGGAGGTGTCCAAGCAGATGCTGCGCACCCTCAAGAAACAAGGCCTGACGTTCAAGCTGTCGAGCAAGGTCACCGGCGCCGCGAAAACCGACACCGGCGTCGCCCTGACCATCGAGCCGGTGAAGGGCGGCGACGCCCAGACCATCGAGGTGGACGTGGTCCTGGTCTCCGTCGGCCGGCGGCCCTATACCGAGGGCCTGGGGCTCGAAGCGGCCGGCGTCGAGATCGACAACCGCGGCTTCGTCACGGTCGACCGCGAGTTCCGGACCAACGTTCCCGGCATCTTCGCCATCGGCGACGTCATCGGCGGCAAGATGCTCGCCCACAAGGCCGAGGACGAGGGCATGGCCGTCGCCGAGTTGCTCGCCGGACAGTCCGGGCACGTCAACTACGAGGCGATCCCCGGTGTGGTCTACACTTGGCCCGAGGTGGCGGCGGTGGGCGCGACCGAGGAGCAACTCAAGAACGACGGCGTCGACTACCGGGTCGGCAAGTTTCCGTTCACCGCCAATTCCCGCGCCCGCTGCAACGCCGACGCCGACGGCTTCGTCAAAATCCTCGCCGACGCCAAGACCGACCGCATCCTCGGCGTCCACATCGTCGGGCCCGAGGCCGGCGACCTGATCCAGGAGGCGGTGACGGCGATGGAATTCGGCGGCTCGGCCGAGGATCTGGCGCGCACCTGCCACGGCCATCCGGGCCTGAGCGAGGCGATCAAGGAGGCCGCCCTGGCCGTCGCCGGGCGGGCGATACACATCTGATTATTGTTTGTTCCGCGGCGCCGGACGCTATCCTGCGTCGATGGAACGGTGGCTCAATAACCGGCGGCCAGAATGACCGGCGGCAGAGGACTGATCGCCGCCATGTGCGTGGCGGAGGTGCTGACCATGGCCGGGGTCTTCGCCTTCCTGGCGCTGTTGCCGGTGTTCTTCGCCGAATGGAACCTTTCCAACACCGAGGCCGGCTGGATCGCCGGCATCTACTTCGCCGCCTACGCGGTTTCGGTACCGGTGCTGGTGGCGCTCACCGATCGCGTCGACGCCCGGATCGTCTATATCGGCGGCGCCCTGCTGGCGGCGGCATCCTCCGTCGGTTTCGCCATTTTCGCCGAAGGCTTCTGGACCGGGCTGATGCTGCGGGCGCTGGCCGGGGTGGCGCTGGCGGCGACCTACATGCCCGGCCTCAAGGTCCTCGTCGACCGCTACCAAGGGTCCCGCCAGTCCCGCGCGGTGACGCTCTACACGTCGAGCTTCAGCCTCGGCACCGCCGGCTCGTTCCTGATCGCCGGCGAGATCACCGCGGCGTTCGGCTGGCGTTGGGCGTTCGCCGCCGCCGCCATCGCCGCCGCCATCGCCGCGGCGATCGCGCTGGGATTGCACCGGGTCAAGCCGCGGCCGCTGGCGAACCCGGCGCCGCTTCTCGACTTCCGCCCGGTGTTCGCCAACCGCGACGCGATGGCGTACGTGCTCGGCTATGGCGTCCATTGCTGGGAGCTGTTCACCCTGCGCTCGTGGCTGGTCGCCTTTCTCGCCTTCAGCCTTGCCGTGCAACCGGCGCGCGCCGGCTGGCCGTCGCCGACCACGGTGGCGATGATCAGCGGCCTGGTGGCGATGCTCGCCAGCATCGCCGGCAACGAGCTCTGCGTCCGGTTCGGGCGGCGGCGGGTGATCCGCCTGGTGATGGTCGCGTCGGTGATCGCCGCCGCCGGCATCGGCTTTAGCGGACCGCTGGCCTACGGCGTCGTCGTCGCCCTGGCGCTGGTCTACAGCGCCGTCGTCCAGCTCGACTCGGCGGCGCTCACCGCCGGCGCGATCGAGGCCGCCGACCCGGACCGCCGCGGCGCCACCATGGCGGTCCATTCGCTGATCGGCTTCGGCTGCGGCTTCGTCGGGCCGCTGGTCCTCGGCCTGGTCCTCGACCTCACCGGCGGCGCGACCACCGCCCTCTCGTGGGGCTTCGCCTTCGCCTCGGTCGCGGTGGTCGGCCTTCTCGGCCCGCTGGCGCTCGGGCTGCGAACCAAGGTTGAAGGCATTCACTCGTAGGCGTGCAAAAGGGCGACTACGTTTTCGAGTTTGCCGCAATCGGCCGAACCCGTTGCCGTGAATCTCGGTGGACTTCGCACACCACCCAATCCAGGAACTCCAGAGATTGCGGACCCAAATGTCAATGCTCGTTGGTATCAGGCCGCCAGAAGGGCCAGTACCAGGACCGACGCGAGGAGCGCCAGGGCGAGTCGCCAGAGGGGGGCCGGGGCGACGTTGCCGTATGGCGAGCCGGCGGGAACCGTCTTGGCGCCGGTCCACATGGCGCGGATCAGGTTGTCGCCGGTGAGCAGCCAGTCGACGAACACCGCCACGACATGGAACCCGACCAGCCAGCCGAGCACCGCCGTCAGCCCTTGGTGAACATCCGAGACGATACCGGCAAGACCGCGGCCGATCAGATGGGCGAAGGGACCGGCATTGTCATCATCGGCGGAGAACAACCCGGTCAGCACGACCAAGCTCAGGGTCAGGAGCAGCAGGACGATCATCCAGCCGCCGAGCGGGTTATGACCGAGGTGGCGGGGAGGTGACAGCGCGGCAAGCTTCTTCGCGTAGTCGCGGACCACCGGCCACGGCCTGACGAAATCGCCGAACCGCGCATGCTCGGAGCCGATCACCCCCCAGATCAGCCGGAAGCAGAGGACCGCCGCCAGCAGATAGCCGCTGACGGCGTGAACGCGGAACAGCAGCCCGCCGCCCTCGGCGCTGATCCAGGCGACGGCGACCAGCGCCACGACGGTCCAGTGGAACACCCGCGTCGGCAGATCCCAGACGCGGACGGATCGGGTGGCCGACTTGCTTTTCCGGAACCGCCGCAACGTCCGTCGTGTTTCGCTTTCCACCAAAGGCTCCGCTGTCCGGCCGACAGGGCAACGCCCCAAACCACCATTATATTCGACTTCCCTGATGTAATAGTGGTTTCCCGACGCCGCAACAGTGTGATCCGGTTCACAGAAAATTTGCGACTCAGCCCCTACCCTGTCTTCCGACCCGACGGAGACGCCGCCAACGGCGTCAAGCCAAACCGCCGGACCACCGGAAGAAGGCGAACTTCATGGCTTTTGGGAATTCCTTTCTGGTCTTTGCCCTGGTTGTGGGCGGCTCCTTTGTCGGCGGCGCCATGCCGGGGGGCAGCCTAGACCTCGCCGCCGCCGGCGCGGTCGCCGGCCTGATCGCCGGCTTTGTCCTGCTGCTCGGCCGCACCCACTGAACCCGACGGCTCCGATCATCGCCTTAGACCTCGGCCGAACCCTCGCCGGCCAAGCCCGAGAATCCCGCCCTGGCGCCGGACAAAGCGTCGAGAACAAAGGGGAAGTCGGAGGCCAAGCGGTCTTAGGA
>JAUXFS010000484.1 GCA_030622775.1 Rhodospirillales bacterium
GTCCGGCCATCACGGTAGCTGAGCTTGAGATCGGTGCCCTGCACTTCTTTGAGCAATGGCAAAATCGTTGGCGCGGTGGAGACAGCATCCTCCCCCTTCCCTCCACCCGTTGGTTTTGTTGCAGGCTTCTTCCCGGAAGGAGTCGCAAACTCCCAGTTGCCCAGACCCTTCGTATTGGTCTCGAGGAAAATATCGAGCCCCTCGAGCCGCATTCGGGTCACGCGGATGTCTCCCGAAAACAGGGGAATAAGCTCGACCTCGGCCTCCAGGCGCTTGACCGTGGCCATTTCGGGACGAGACCCCCAGGACGCATTGGCGAGGGCCACGTTTTCGACGACGATCGCCGGGTTTAGAGATATGTCCAGGCCGAGGTCGCCGGTGATGGTCAGTTTGCGGCCGGTCGCGGCTTCGACCTCATCGGCGACGAATCCGCGGTACCGGTTGGGATCCAACGAGTTCAGAACGACGACGCCGGCGACCACGACGGCGACCAGCACCACGATCACCGCGGCGAGGATTTTCAACAGCGGCCGCATCAATCGGTACCCATCAGACCTTCGACCACCTCGGGCAGGTCGGCGAACTGGTGAACGACGGCGTGGGCGCCCGAGGACCACAACTCGTTCTCGTCGTGATAGCCCCAGGCGACGCCGACGGCGAGGGTGCCGGCGCTACGCGCCATCAGGATATCGTAGGACGTATCGCCGATCATCACCGTTGCGGCCGGCCGGGCTCCGGTCTCGGCCATCGCCCGCAGCATCATGTCGGGCGCTGGCTTACCGGCGGCGACGTCGGGGGTCTGCAGGGTGATGAATCGTTGGTGGAGACCGTGTCCGGCGAGAGTCGCCAGCGCTCCCCGCTGCGACTTGCCCGTCGCCATGCCGATGAGCCAGCCCGCCTGCTCGATCGCCGCCAATCCTTCGAGTACGCCGGGATAGAGCGGTTCCGACAACCCGCCTCGTCTTCGTAGATCGGCAAACGTATCCCGATAACTCTCGGCGATCCGCTCGCACCCCTGCTCGTCGACATCGGGCAACAGAGCCGCCACCGCCACCTGCAGCGGCAGGCCGACGACACGCCTCACCGCCTCGGAGGCGGGCTCGGCAAAACCGTGCGCCACGAACGCCGCGGCCATGCAGGTAACGATCGAATGCTGGCTGTCGACCAGAGTCCCGTCGCAATCGAATACGCAGAGTTTGATCATAAGAATAAGACGAAGCCGCTTTTGTCAGGGCAACCCGAACCGTCGCGTGTTCTTAACCAGGATTCTGCCCAAAAGCTACAAGCGCTACAAACGGTGCCGGTCGAGCGATTTCATTGGAATGGATCAACATCGGCGGCCGCTGGTAAAATCCTCCTGTTGCTCGGAAAAACCGAGGAAGCGCCATGTGGCGCTCATGTGTTCGGGCAAAGGCGCCGTGACCGCGAGCACGCCGCCGGCTGGATGGGGGATCTCGATCCAACGGGCGTGAAGATGGAGCTTTCTCGAGACCTGATCGCCCTCGAGGACGGCCTCCGGGCCCCCATATTTCCCGTCGCCGAGGATCGGTGTGCCGATGGCCGCGCAGTGGACTCGCAATTGATGGGTGCGCCCGGTGAGCGGCTCCAGCAGCAACCAAGCCGCCCGCCGCCCGGCGTGCTCGATGATCCGGTACTCGGTCACCGCCATGAGTCCGGCCTCGGTATCCGGCTCCATCCGTTCCCCGTGGCGGCCGAGCCTCTTGGCGAGCCGTAGATCGATCCGACCCGACGAAGGCCGCGGCACCCCGACGACCACCGCCCAATAGAGCTTGTGAACCTCCCTGGAGCGGAACGCGCGGGCGAGCGCGGCGGCTGCTGTGGCGGTCCGGGCGAGGACCAACACCCCCGACGTGTCCTTGTCCAGCCGGTGGACCAGCCGTGGCCGCTCCCCGCCAAAGCGGAGGGCGTCGAGCATCGCATCCAGATGACGGCGCGTTCCGGTGCCGCCCTGGACCGCCAAGGCCGGAGGTTTGTCGATCACCAGGACATGGTCGTCCCGATGCAGGACGCGCGCCTCCAGAGCCTTGGCCTCGGCGTCCGGGACGGCGGGAGATGGGCGATCGCGGAGTGCCGGAGGCTTCTCTCCGCCCAACGGCGGCACCCGGACCGTCTGGCCCGCTTCCAGCCGGATACCGGCTTTGACACGCCGTCCGTCGAGGCGAATCTGCCCGGACCGCAACCACTTCTCTAGCCGTCCGTGGGTCACTTGCGGATAGTGACGGCGAAACCAGCGGTCGAGCCTCAATCCGGCTTCGTCCGCCTCCACCGCGATCGTCTCGACGCCGGTCATGAGGGCCTCGGCCCGCGCCCGGTGGAGCGCCTTTCAACCGCCGCCCGTCTTGCCACGGAGTCTCTCCCAATAGTTCAGACGCTTGGCGATCTCACGTTCGAAACCCCGGTCTCCCGGCCGGTAGAATTGACGGCGCGCCATGCCATCGGGGAAGTAATTCTGGCCGGAAAAGCCTTCGGGGGTGTCGTGGTCGTACTCGTAGCCCTTGCCGTAGCCAAGATCCTTCATCATCCGGGTCGGCGCATTGAGGATGTGCATCGGCGGCATCAGCGAACCGGTCTCCCCCGCCGCCCGTTTGGCCGCCCCCTGCGCCCGGTAGGCGGCGTTGGACTTCGGCGCCGACCCGAGGTAGATCGCGCACTGGACCAGCGCCAACTCGCCCTCCGGCGAGCCCAGGCGTTCGTAAGCCTCCCACGCGGCAATCGCCTGGACCAGAGCCTGCGGGTCGGCGAGCCCGATGTCCTCGACCGCGAACCGGAGCAGCCGGCGGGCGATGTAAAGGGGATCCTCGCCGCCGACGATCATTCGCGCGA
>JAUXFS010000378.1 GCA_030622775.1 Rhodospirillales bacterium
CAAGCTGAAGGCGCGCGCCGTGCTTTCAGGTATGTCGCTTAGCGACTATTTCCTGTCTGAATTTCGCCGCATTGCCAAACGGTCGGCGGAATCCGAGGTCTTCGAACGATTGAGGTCCCGCTCGACCGTCACACCGGATATCCCGGTGGTGGACATGGTGCGCGAGGAACGCGGCAGGTGAGGGTCGCCGTCGGTGTCTCGACGGCGATGGAGATCGTGTAGGGCAGGACTCTAGTCCGCCGCCGCCAGGGCTTGCCAGGGGACCACCCGCGAGCCGAGGACGGGGGGTGGCGGCGGCATCGGCACGCCCGAGAAGGCGAGGCCGAAGATCCGCCGCCAGCGGACCAGCGCCTGCTCGTCCCGGTTGTCGCGTTCCAGGTCGGAGGCCTCGGCGGCGGCGGCATGGGCGGCCTCGGCGTCGGCGCACCAGACGTCGCCCAGCGCCAGCGCTTCGTCGGTGCCGGGGATCGCCAGCGCCCGCCCGCCCTGGGCGGTCAGCCAGAAGAAGAAATCCCGGATCATCCAGTCGTAGAACAGCGCGCTCTGGCGCTGGTAGATCCACACGCTCACGAACTCGCAGGCCAGCAGTTCGAGGGCGAAGGTGCCGAGGGCGGCGCCGGATCGGAACCGCCAGGCCTTGAGCATGCGAATCAGATCGCGCGCCTTGCCGTGGCCGGCGGCATCGACGCGGTCGAGACGGCGCAGTTCCGCTTCCGGGTTGATCCGTCCCCACGGGCCGCGCCCGACCCGGCCGCCGCCGGCGGCCACCCGGTAGCCGCCGCCGCGGCGCGCGAAGCACGGAATGACCCGGACCGCGATCCGATCGCTGTCGCCGGGGACCGAACGCCCGGGATCGGAAAGCACCGACAGCCATCCCTCCCGGGACATCTCCACCCCGGCGTAGCGGCTGCCGAGCAGGTCGATCATCTCGCGAAACAGCGAAGGGACCTCGCCGCGGCCGCACGGCGCCATCACCCCGGCGTCGAGACGAAGCCGCGCCGGCACCACGAACAACAGGTCGATCGCCCGGGCCGGACGCACCGCGGTGCCGTTGCCGTAGCCGCCGATCACCATATGGTCGCCGGCGCCGGGATCGACATCGACGCCGGGACGGAAGAAGCGCCGGTTGAGCAGGCCGCCGACCTCGCGCGCGGCGGTCCATGCCGCGTAGCGTTCGTTGGGCGTCGGCTGCAACTCGCTGAGGAAGGTTCCGAAACGGGCGGAAACATGCCGCCATTCCGCCGTCACCGCGGGCTCCTCCACCGGGGCCGCGCGGAGGGCGCGGGCCGCCGGACAAGGCAGGCGCCCCCGAAGCCCGAAGGCCTCGGGGGACGCCTGAAGGCTCCCAGGGAGGAGGGAGAAGGCAACATCGCTACGAACATCCGGTGGTTCCGCCGCAGGTCATGCATTTGAGGCAGGTGCCGTTACGAACCAGGGTGAAGTTGCCGCACTCGCCGCACGAATCGCCCTCGTAGCCCTTTATCCGCGCCTCGCGGGCAAGCCCCACCTGGGCGCCGGCGGTCACCGCGAGTATAGACTCGCCGGCGATCACATCGGCGGTCGCCGATTCGACGGTCTGCATCATCACCGCGCCGCTACCACCACCACCACCGGCGGCGGCGGCCGTCCGCTGCACCACCGCGGCGGTGTCCTTGTCGCCGCTATAGACCTTGAAGCGGCTGCGGACATAGCCCTTGCTGGCGAGGCGCTGGACCACCGGCATCGGATCGTCGCCGTCCCGGAACGGCTTGCCCTCGTCGTCGCCGCGTCCGAGGCCGTCGGGATCGGATTCGCGGGGATCCACATGGGCGAGGTCGTAACGGTCCAGGTACGAGACCCCCAGTTCGCGGAAGATGTAGTCGAGGATCGAGGTCGCCATCTTGATCGTGTCGTTGCCTTCGACCGGACCCGCCGGCTCGAACCGGGTGAAGGTGAACGCCTCGACGAACTCCTCCAGCGGCACGCCGTACTGAAGGCCGATCGAGATGGCGATGGCGAAGTTGTTCATCAGGCTGCGGAAGGCGGCGCCTTCCTTGTGCATGTCGATGAAGATCTCGCCGAGGCGGCCGTCCTCGTACTCGCCGCTCCTGAGGTAGACCTTGTGGCCGCCGACCCTGGCTTTCTGGGTGTAGCCCTTGCGCCGGCTCGGCAGGCCGTGACGCTCCAGCCGGGTCACCACCCGCTCGACGATCCGCTCGGCGACGAGCTCGGCGCGCGCCGCCGCCGGCCGTTCGGCGAGTTCGTCGGCGAAGGCGTCCACGTCCTCGATGTCGAGCAGCGAGGCGGCCAGCGGCTGCGACAGCTTCGATCCGTCGCGGTAGAGCGCCGTCGCCTTCAGTCCCAGGCGCCAGGCCAGCATGTAGGCCTGATCGCAGTCCCGGATGGTTGCCGAGCGGGGCATGTTGATGGTCTTCGAGATGGCGCCGCTGATGAACGGCTGGGCCGCCGCCATCATCCGGATGTGGCTTTCCACCGACAGATGGCGGGTCCCGGTTCGGCCGCAGGCGTTGGCGCAGTCGAACACCGGGAGGTGCTCGGGCGCGAGGAACGGCGCGCCCTCCAGGGTCATCGCCCCGCAGACGTGGTTGTTGGCGGCGTCGATCTCCTCGCGCGAGAACCCGACCGCCGAGAGCAGGCAGAACGACACGTCGTCCAGCGATTCGCGCGGGATGCCCAATTGCCCGGTGCAGAAATCCTCGCCGAGCGTCCATTTGTTGAAGGCGAAGCGGATGTCGAAGGCTTCGGCGATGTTTTTCTCCACCGCCTGGACGGCGGCGTCGGTGAAGCCCCTGTCGCGGAGGGTGTCGGGGTTAACGCCCGGCGCGCCGTGCAGGGTTCCGTGGCCCACCGCGTAGCGGACGATCTGCTCGACCTCCTGTTCGGCGTAACCCAGCCGGGCGAGCGCCAGCGGCACCGTGCGGTTGATGATCTTGAAATAGCCGCCGCCGGCCAGCGTCTTGAACTTGACCAGGGCGAAGTCGGGCTCGATGCCGGTGGTGTCGCAGTCCATCACCAGGCCGATGGTGCCGGTGGGGGCGACCACCGTCGCCTGGGCGTTGCGGTAGCCGTGGGCCTCGCCGAGGGCGAGCGCCCGGTCCCAGGCGGCGCGCGCGGCGGCGGCCAGCGACCGGTCGGGGACGGCGGCGACGTCGAGCGGGACGGGCGCCACCGACAGCTCCTCGTAGCCCATGGCATCGCCGTGGGCGGCGCGCCGGTGGTTGCGGATCACCCGCAGCATCGCCTCGCGGTTCTCGGCGAAGCGGGGGAAGGGGCCCAACTCGCCGGCGATCTCGGCCGATGTGGCGTAGGAGACCGCGGTCATCAACGCGCTGATCGCGCCGCAGGTGTTGCGCGCGTTGTCGGAGTCGTAGGAGGCGCCGGCGGCCATCAGGTAGCCGCCGATGTTGGCGAAGCCGAGGCCCA
>JAUXFS010000202.1 GCA_030622775.1 Rhodospirillales bacterium
ACCGACAGCCGGCTGAGAACGACGCTGGTGGTATTGCTGCTGTTCATCGGTGGCATCTCCGTCACCATCTATGCCGTCTGGCGCCACGGCTCGTCGCTCCGTGCCATCGAGACGGCGGAAAAGTACCGCGTCACGGCCGAGCGCTACGAGAACATGACCAAGTTCATGCGGGTGGTGACCAACGGGCAGCCGACCCAAATCATCGCCGTCGACGCCGAAGACCGCTATACCTTCGCCAACAATCGGGCCGCCGACGAGGCCGGTATCTCGCCGGAAGACATGCTGGGCAAGAGCATGGCCAGCGTTATCGGTCCGGTAAAGGCCAGGATCTTTGCCGAAATCAATCACAGGGTGATGGGCACGTTCGCCGCGACCGGCGATCCGGAAGCATCTCGTGAAACCCACATCGTGACGTTCGACGACGAGGGCAGAACCGGCGACCGGGCGGTCACTCCGGTCCAGGTGTTCAAGTCGGAACACATGCCGCTGCGCGGCGACCGGGACTATCCGCCGGCCGTGCTCATGGTTCTCGACGACATCACCGAACTGACCCGGGAGCGCCGCCGCAACGAGGCGATGCTCCGTGAACTGATCGACACCCTGGTCAGCGTCGTCGACCGCCGCGACCCCTACTCGGCTCACCACTCGATGCGGGTGGCCGAGGTCTCGCGATGTATCGCCGAGGACATGCGTCTCTCCGATCACGAAATCGCCACGGTGGACGTTGCCGGTCGGCTGATGAATCTCGGCAAGATCTTCGTTCCCGCCGACGTGCTCACCAGAAACGGGCCGCTGAGCACCGGGGAACGGGCGCTGCTCGCCCATACCCACGAGGTCAGCGCCGATCTTCTGGGCAACGTGGCCTTTGACGGGCCGGTGGTCGAAACGATCGAGCACCTGGGCGAATGGTGGGATGGATCCGGCCCCCTCGGTCTGCAGAGGCACCGAATCCTTCACTCGGCCCGCATTCTTGCCGTCGCCAACGCCTTCGTCGCGATGGCCAGCCCGCGCGCCCACCGTCGGGCGATGACCTTCGATCAGATCTCCATCGTTCTCATGGAGCAGGCCGGCAGCAAGTTCGATCGCGGGGTTGTGTCGGCGCTGCTCAACTACGTCGACAATCGCGGCGGCGGCGCCAAGTGGGGGCATTTCCAAGAGGCCCCACGCGAAACAGGCTATCCTCCGCCGCCACAAGCCCTCGGCGGCCGGCCGCTTCCCGAAATCCTCGTCCGCTCGGCCTGACCATAGGGTCGGATCGCGATCAAGCACCTCTAACCCGTTGGTAAAAACGACGCCCTTGCGCGGGGAACCGGTTTCGAACCGATACACGCAACCAAATTGAGCGACCCTTGTCGACAGGACGGGTATGATCGGCGCATGAGGTCTCGACGCGCCTTTTCCATTTCGGTCATTGCGTTCTGTCAGGTTGCGGCGATGGCGTTATGGTTCTCGGCGTCGGCCGTCGTCCCCGCTCTCAGGGCCGAGGGTGTCCTTGATTCTCGGACCGCCTCCCTGTTCACCAGCGCGGTTCAACTCGGGTTCGTCGCCGGCACCCTTTGCAGCGCTTTCTTCGGCCTCGCCGACCGGCTGGACCCCCGGCGTTTCTTCACGGCGTCGGCGGTGGCCGCCGCCGTGGCCAACGCCGCCATTCTTCTGGTCGAGCCGGCATCGCCCGTGGTGGTGGTCATGCGGTTCGTCACCGGCTTCTGCATGGCCGGCATCTATCCGGTGGGGATGAAGCTCGCCACCACCTGGGCGAAAGGCGACATGGGGCTGATGGTCGGCCTGGTGGTCGGGGCGCTGACTCTCGGCTCGGCGTCGCCGCATTTCTTCAATGCACTCGGCGGCATCGACTGGCGGTTTACCCTGGCCACCGCCTCCGCGTCGGCCATCGTCGCGGCGGTCGTCATCCAGTTTGCCGGAATCGGCCCGAACGTCGGAAAGGCGCCCCCGTTCAGGGCCCGCTTCGCGTTGCAGGCGTGGACGACGCCGTCACTGCGCCTCGCCAACCTCGGCTATCTCGGCCACATGTGGGAGCTCTATGCCATGTGGGCCTGGATCGGTGTGTTCCTCGACGCGAGCTTTCGTCTGAGCTTCGGCGATGAAAGCCGGGCCTCGGTCTACGCCGCTCTCGCCACCTTCGCCACCATTGGCGTGGGGGGGCTGGGCTGCATACTCGGCGGGTTTTTCGCCGACAAATGGGGGAGAACCACCCTGACCATCGCCGCCATGGCGGTCAGCGGAACCTGCGCCCTGCTGATCGGCCCCCTGTTCGGCGGCAATTCCACCCTGCTCGTCGTCCTCTGCCTGGTCTGGGGCGTTTCGGTGGTCGCCGACTCGCCCCAGTTCTCCGCCAGCATCGCCGAGCTTTCGGACCGTTCACTGGTCGGAACCATGCTCACCATCCAGACCAGCATGGGCTTCCTGCTGACCTTGCTGACCATTCATCTGGTTCCAATGCTGGTCGAAGCGGTGACCTGGAATTACGCCTTCGCGTTCCTTGCCGTCGGGCCGTTGGTTGGGGTCGTCGCGATGTGGCGCCTGCGCGTCCACCCGGATGCCGTCAAGCTCGCCAACGGCAACCGTTAGTTCCGACGAGCACAATTCCGCCTAAATTCCCGGACGGACCCCCAGGGAGGCGAGGAAGCGGGCGGTGGAGCCGGCCTCGAGGAGGGCGATGGCGCAACCCAGTTCATGGTCCTCCTTGCCGTTGTCGCCGACCGCGGGGCAGGCCGCCGCATCCAGCTCCGCCCGGGGGGCATGGCGGTCTTCGCCCCGTTCCGGCAGGGCGCCGGGAAGATCGGCCTCGCGCAGCCGCTTGCGGCCGTCATCAACCTTGCCGTTCAGCGTGATGTCCGGCTCGATGCCGCGAGCCTGGATTGTCTCGCCGGAGGGGGCATAGTAAAGGGCGGTCGTCAGCTTCAGCGCCCCTTCCACCGGCAGCCGCATCACCGTTTGTACGGAGCCCTTGCCGAACGATTTCGTACCCAGAACCGTCGCCCGGCCGTGGTCCTGGAGAGCGGCGGCAACGATCTCCGCCGCCGACGCCGAGCCGCCGTTGATCAGCACCACCATCGGCAACCCTTCCGCGGCGTCGCCGGGGGAAGCCCCGAACGTGCGATTGTCCACCGGGTCGCGACCGCGCACCGAGACGACCACGCCATCGTCGAGAAAGGAATCGGCAACCGCGATCGATTGGTCGAGCAATCCGCCGGGATTGTTGCGCAGGTCGAGAATGACGCCCTTCGCCTCCGGCCCGAGATCGTCGCGGAGGCTTTCCATCGCTGCCTCGACGGCGTCGGCGGCCCGCTCGTTGAAACCGACGATCCTGAGGTAGCCGACGTCCCCCTCCGCCCGCCAGCGCACCGGCCGAACGATGATGATCGCGCGGGTGATCACCACGTCGAAGGGCGGGGTCTCGGCGCGCTTCAAGGTGAGCCGTACCTTGGTACCGGGTTCGCCGCGCATGGAATGGACCGCTTCCATCAGCCGCATGTCGAGAACCGGCTTGCCATCGACATGGGTGATCAGGTCGCCGGTCTTGAGGCCGGCACGATCGGCCGGGGTATCCTCGATCGGCGAGATCACCTTGATTAACCCCTCCTCCTGGGTAACCTGGATGCCGAGGCCGCCGAAACGGCCGGATGCCGCCAGTTCGGTCTCCCGCAGTTCCTCGGGATTGAGATAGACGGTATGGGGATCCAGTGAAGCCGTCATCCCGTCGAGGGCCTTCTCCACCAACTCCGCGGCCGAGAGCGAAGCGGGCTCCGGCTCGCCCTCCTTCACACCGTCGATGGCGGCGTCGATAAGCCCGGCGTCTGACACCTCCTCCACGTAGACGCCGAGAACCCGCTTGTAGCCATCGCGAAACTGCTTCAGTTGGCGGGTGTTGTTGGTGTCCGATGCATAGGTATTGAACACCGCGTTGAACCGCGCCAGCTCCTGCGAATTGCCCGAGGAAAGGGGATAGGGATCCATCCCGATGGCCTCGGCGACACGGTTGACCGCGGCGTTGTTGCCGGAGCACCCGTTCAAAGCCTGCATCAGGTTGAGGCCTACGACGAGCGCCATGACCACCAGCAGCACCGTCCGGGCGTTTCTCCATAGGCTCAACGGAACATCCTCCTCTTAGAACCCGACCGACGCCGGCTGTCCCGGGCGTCGAAAGCGTGAGTGGAAGTCGGGCGGCAACGCACTCGTACAGGTAGACACTCAGAGCTTCCTTGCAAGGACCGGCTCGTCGATTTTCGCCGGATGATCCTGCTTCCCGGCCGTGACCCCGCCGCCAGGCCGCACGCCCTCTGCGGCTGGGGTCTCTCGCCGAGGTTGCCGAACCTCGAAGGCCGCCCACAACGCCGCGGTCAGCAGTACCACCGCACCGGCCTGATGCGCCGCCGCCAGCGGCACCGGCACGATCAGCACCAGCGTCGCGATACCGAGTGTCACCTGTATCGCCACGGCGACAAGCAGGGCATGGGCGGCAAGCCGCGCGCGCGCCGCGAGTGGGGCCTTGGTCGCGGCAAACCAGAACACCACGACCAGCGCCGCCGTGGTGAGCGCCAGCAGCCGGTGGGTGAACTGCACCGTCGTCACGTCCTCGAAGAAACTGAGATAGAGGGGGCTCACCGCGAACAGATGCTCGGGGATCAGTTCACCGTCCATCAACGGAAAGGTGTTGTAGGCGAAGCCGGCATCGAGCCCGGCGACGAGGCCGCCCGACAGCGCGGTGACGAAGACCAGCGTCGCCAGCGTCGCGCCGAACCGCGAGAGATGCCGCGGCGTCGGCGGCGAGTTCGGGGCCAGAAGCCCGAAGGCAACCCACAGCATGTACGCGTATATCAGCAACGCTGCCCCGAGGTGGGCGGTCAACCGGTACTGGCTGACGTCGGGCCGGTCGACGAGTCCACTCTTCACCATGTACCAACCGAGCACGCCCTGAAGCCCACCGAGAACGAACATCACCACCAACTTCGGCGC
>JAUXFS010000428.1 GCA_030622775.1 Rhodospirillales bacterium
CTTGTCTTCCTAAGACCGCTTGGCCTCCGACTTAAAGTCCTGTTTGCGGTTGCTGGAGGGGGTTTCTGGACGACAAGTCGAGAACCAAAAGGCAGAGATCGCAATGATGGACGAAACGGCCTGTTCCCAAAAGAAACTGCCGTGGTGAACGATAAGGAAAGGGGTGACACCTATGCCCGCGGAGAAATCACAAAACGTACAGGACGTGTTCCTAAACCACATTCGGAAAAACAAGACGCCTGTCACGATTTTTCTGGTCAATGGCGTCAAGCTGCAGGGAATTGTCACGTGGTTCGATCAGTTCTCGGTCCTGTTGCGGCGTGATGGTCATACTCAACTGGTTTACAAACACGCAATCTCGACGGTGATGCCGTCTGTGCCGGTCCAACTGTTCGACCCCGAGAAGGAAAACAGCGGCACGCCCGCCTCGCCCGCCACGCCCGCCTCGCCCTAGCATTGGATCGAGATCCCGCATCCGTGGCCGGTGTGCGTGTTGACAACGGGGCAGGGGAGCGCTGTCTCGTTGTCTATCCTCGCCTGCGGGGCGAAGGCCACGGAGAGCGGCCTCCCGAGGCCCGGCTGGCCGAAGCGGTCGGACTGGCGCGTGCGATCGGTCTCGATGTCGTTGATGCCGAAGTCGTGAGCGTACCGGCTGTCCGGCCGTCGACCCTGTTCGGCGCCGGCACCGTCAAGAGATTGGGCGGGGTGATCGAAGGCGACCCCGACAACGATCGCGAGCCGGTCGTCGTCGCGATCATCGATGCCACGCTGACGCCGGTGCAACAGCGCAACCTGGAAAAGGCGTGGAACTGCAAGGTCGTCGATCGCACCGGGGTGATCCTGGAGATCTTCGGCGAGCGGGCGCGGACGGCGGAGGGCCGTCTGCAGGTGGAACTCGCCGCCCTCGTCTACCAGCGCAGCCGTCTGGTCCGCAGTTGGACCCACCTCGAGCGCCAGCGTGGCGGCCACGGTTTCATGGGCGGGCCCGGCGAGGCCCAGATCGAGACCGACCGCCGGCTGATCGGCGAGCGCATCACCCGCCTTCGCCGGGATCTCGGCAACGTCAAGCGGACCCGGGGCCTCCACCGACAGGCGCGCCGAAGGGTTCCCTACCCGGTCATCGCGCTGGTGGGCTATACCAACGCCGGCAAGTCCACCCTGTTCAACCGACTGACCCGTGCCAGCGTGGCGGTCAAGGATCAGCTTTTCGCCACCCTCGACCCGACGATGCGGGCTCTCGACCTGCCTTCGGGGCGAACGGCGATCCTGTCGGATACCGTCGGCTTTATCTCGGAACTGCCCCACGAACTGGTCGAGGCGTTTCACGCCACCCTCGAGGAGGTTACCGAGGCCGACATCGTCGTTCATGTCCGTGACGCGTCGCGCCCCGACAGCGAGGAACAGAAAAAGGACGTCCAAAAGGTGCTTCGCGACATCGGCCTCGAGGAAGGCGCGGAAGGCGGTTTTGTCGAGGTGCTCAACAAGATCGACCTGATGGCGGTCGAGGAAAGGGAGACCCTTGCGCGACAGGCGCCACGGCGGAACACGCCGACGGTATCGCTGTCGGCGGCCACCGGCGAGGGCTGCGACCGATTGCTCGCGACGCTGGATGAGGGTCTCCGGGCGGCGATGCAGTTGCTCGAGGTTTCGCTGGCGATCGATGACGGCGCCTCGCTTGGCTGGCTCTACGATCACGGCGAGGTGGTGTCGAGGGAAGACGGAAACGAGGCCGTTCACCTGAAGGTCCGGCTCGGCGCCGCCGATGCATCCCGGTTCGCCCGGCGGCTGGAACAACAAACCCGATAGAACGTCCCGGCAACATCGCAATAGGATTTGCCACCTGGGTTTTCTACTAGTAGATTCCACGTCATGGTGAACTCGGCTTCGCAGAAAAAGTGGCGGGACAAGAATTTTCTGATCAAACGCCAGCTCAACATCATGGCGCGCAAACAGACCCATGACGCGCTGGAGGAGATGGCGCAAGCGTTCGGCCTGCGCGGCAAGGGAGAGGCGGTGACCTTCGCCTGCTTCGTCGCCCGGGCGTTGATCCAGCGCGCCGAATACGCCGGCGAAGCGGCACGGATGCTCGACGACTTCGCCGCCGGCTATCATCGCGACCGCGACATCCATTCGGCCTGAGACTCCAACGAGCCGATGAAGTGATCTTCATCGGCTCGTTGGCAAGCGCAAGTGCGCGCCCGCAGCGCAGCGAGGATAGCCAAGCGGACGGACGTCCGCGCCCGGCGACTGAGGGAATTCAGGCGAGCCATCGGCTCGCCGACATGAATCATATTTTTTTCTTTCGCCTGCCGCCGACCTGGGCGAAAAGATGTCCATGACTCCCGACAGCAAAACCGTGATCGCGATCATCCGCGAGGTCGCGGCCACGGAAATCATGCCGCGGTTCGGCAACCTGGGGGAGGGGGACATCGCCTCCAAACGATCGCCCTCGGACCTGGTGACGACGGCGGACATCGAGGCCGAGCGCCGTTTGTCGGCGGCGTTGACGCGTCTGCGTCCCGGTAGCGCGGTGATCGGCGAGGAGGCGGCCGAGCACGACCCGGCGGTGTTCGGGGCGCTCGCCGGCGCCGCGCCGGTGTGGCTGGTCGATCCGGTCGACGGCACCCGCAACTTCGCCCACGACAAGCCGTGCTTCGCGGTCATCGTCGCCTATTGCCTCGGCGGCGAGACCGTGGCCGGTTGGATCCACGACCCCGTAGCCGACGCCACCGCCTGGGCGGCGAAGGGCGGGGGCGCGTGGATCGAGGACCGGGACGGGGCGCGCCCGATCCGCGCGGCGGCGCCCCGGGATCTCGAACGGATGACCGGCTCGCTGGGCTGGCGGCTGGCGCGACGGGTCAAGGCGCAGCGGGAATCCGGCCTGACCATGCCGGGACGGATCGTCCGCTACGGCTGCGTAGGCCGCGAGTACATGGACCTCGCCGGCGGCGCGCTCGACTTCGCCCTGTACACCCGGCTCAAGCCCTGGGACCACGCCGCCGGGGTGCTGATCCACCACGAGGCCGGCGGCTTCAGCCAGATCACCGACGACCGTACGCGCTACCGGCCGGCGCCGGGGATCCAGGAAACGACGCTGCTGCTCGCCCCCGACGAAGCCACCTGGC
>JAUXFS010000099.1 GCA_030622775.1 Rhodospirillales bacterium
CCTCAACAATTCGGCCCATCGGATCGCGGTGATCGCCGGCTGAGCACCGATGACGAAGGTCGTCGCCATTGCCCTGATGGTGGGTTTGCTGGCCGGCTGGGGCGTCTTCGCCCCGGCCGCGCCGGCGGCCGAACCGTCGGAATCCGCGCCGACGGACGGCGAGGAGGAGGACTTCGAGGGCCTGCCCGAGGCGCCCGGCCGGGAGGCCGTCTACTTCAACTGCACCGCCTGCCACTCGATTCGCCAGGTGACCCAGCAGCGGATGTCGAGGGAGGAGTGGGACAAGCTCCTGGATTGGATGGTCGCCACCAACGGCATGCATCCGATGCGGCCGTGGGCGCGGACCCGGGTGCTCAACTATCTGACTACTCACTACGGCGCGGAAGAAGAGGACTGGGCAGGCCTGCCGCCCGGCGACGGCCGCGACGTGGTGTTCTACACCTGTCAGGCGTGCCATTCCCTGGCGATTGTCAAGCAGCAGGGGCTGAACCGGGTGTGGTGGGACGAAACCCTCACCTGGATGGTCGAGGAGCAGGACATGCCGGAACTCGATGACGAGGACCGTGCCCTGGTTCTCGACTACCTGGTCGCCAACTTCGGTCCCGGGTCGCGCCGACGCTGACGGCCGCGTCCCTTCGGTGTCGAAACGAGACCTTGACGGGCCGCGGTTGTCGAATACCATATGTAGTTGCCGGTATCTAGTTGCCGATCCTTTCCTTCCCAAGCGGGGCGAGCATGACTAAATCCGCGGCCGTGGCTGTCGTCGAAGACGTTTCCCTAGCTGACGCACTCAGCCAGCGATACCTCTCCTACGCACTGTCGACCATCGTCTCCCGGTCACTGCCCGACGTTCGTGACGGCCTCAAGCCGGTCCATCGGCGGCTCCTCTATGCGATGCAGCAGTTGAAACTCGACCCGGCCTCGGGTTTCAAGAAGTGCGCGCGTGTCGTCGGCGACGTCATCGGCAAATACCATCCCCACGGCGATGCGGCGGTGTACGACGCGCTGGTGCGGCTCGCCCAGGAATTCGCCGTCCGCTATCCACTGGTCGACGGGCAGGGCAACTTCGGTACCATCGACGGCGATAATGCCGCGGCGATGCGCTACACGGAGGCCCGCTTGACGGCGGTGGCGCAGGCCCTCCTCGACGGCATCGACGAGGATGCCGTTGATTTCCGCTCTACTTATGATGGGGAGGACGAGGAACCGGTCGTCCTGCCTGCTCGGTTTCCCAATTTGCTGGCGAACGGCGCGACGGGAATCGCCGTCGGGATGGCGACCAGCATCCCGCCGCACAATGCCGGTGAGCTTTGCGACGCTCTCCTTCATCTGATCGATGACCCGAAGGCGAGCATCGAAACACTGGTCGAACGGGTCCCGGGACCGGACTTTCCCACCGGTGGGGTGCTGGTCGAACCGCGCCAAGCGGTGGTGGAGGCCTATCGGCAGGGCCGCGGCAGCTTTCGGGTGCGGTCTCGCTGGGAAATCGAGAAACTCGGCCACGGGGCTTTCCAGATCGTCGTGACCGAGATCCCTTATCAGGTTCAGAAATCCCGCCTGATGGAGAAGGTCGCGGAGCTTCTGGCCGCCCGGAAACTGCCGGCGCTCGCCGACATCCGTGACGAATCCACCGAGACCGTCCGCGTCGTCCTCGAGCCGCGGAGCAGAACCGTCGATCCGGCGATGCTGATGGAGCAGCTGTTTCGCCAGACCGAGCTCGAGGTGCGGATCAGCCTCAACATGAACGTGCTCGACGGCGGCAACACGCCGCGGCTGATGAACTTGCGCGACGTGCTGAACGCCTACCTTGCGCACCGCCACGAGGTCCTGATCCGACGAAGCAAACACCGGCTTGGAAAAATAGAGCGGCGGCTGGAGATGCTTGGAGGCCTGCTGGTCGCCTACCTCAACCTGGACGAAGTAATCCGCATCATCCGTGAAGAGGACGAGCCCAAGGCCGTGATGATCCGGCGCTTCGGCATCACGGATATGCAGGCCGAGGCGATTCTCAACATGCGCTTGCGACAGCTGCGCAAGCTCGAAGAGATCGAAATCCGCAAGGAGCATGACGCCCTGAACGTGGAACGCGCCAATATCGAAACCCTGCTCGGCGACGAGGGACGGCGTTGGAACGCGATTGCCGCGGAGATCCGCGAGACCGGCAAGCAGTTCGGCCAGAATACCGAGCTCGGGCGCCGGCGGACGGCCATCGAGCAGGCCCCGCCCAGCGTGGTGGTGCCGCTGGAGGCAATGATCGAACGCGAGCCGATCACCATCGTCTGCTCGGAGAAGGGATGGATACGAGCGATCAAGGGGCACGTCTCGGACACCGCCGAGATTCGTTACAAGGAGGGCGATCGTGGCCGGTTCACGGTCCATGTCCAGACCACCGACAAAATACTGATCTTCGCCACCAACGGCCGCTTCTACACCCTTGGCTGTGACCGCTTGCCGGGCGGCCGCGGCCACGGCGAGCCGCTCAGGTTGATGATCGATCTCCCGGATCGGCACGAGCCGGTCGATATGATGGTCCACGTCCAGGGCCGCCGGTTGCTGGTGGCGTCCGACAAGGGGCGCGGCTTCATCGTCGGGGAGAACGAGGTGATCGCCCAGACCCGCAATGGGAGGCAGGTTCTCAACCTCGGCGCGGGAGAGGAAGCGGCGGCATGCGTCGTCGTCGGCGGCGAAGCCGACTCGGTGGCGGTGGTCGGCTCCAACCGCAAGCTGCTGATCTTTCCGCTTGGCGAGATTCCGGTGATGACGCGGGGCAGGGGAGTGATCCTGCAACGTTACAGTAGAGGAGAACTTTCCGACCTGACCACGTTCGCCCGCGCGGACGGCCTCTCCTGGCGCTTCGGCAGCGGGTTGCGCACCGAGACCGATTTGGCGACTTGGCGCGGTAAGCGTGGGCAGGTGGGACAGAAGGTTCCAAGGGGATTCCCGCTCGCAAATCGATTTACTTGAGCGACGCGGGCTGATAGGTACGCGTCCAACGCGAAATCAAGTCGGCGATCAACCGACGACATGCTTTTGGAGGCTTCCGATATGCCTGATCAGACTCTGGTCGATCCGGCGTTTGCGCCCCTGCCAAGGCCAGAGGCGGATGATGGCGGGCCGTCCGGCGGGTAACGCCGCCGCTCCCCGCGACAAGGGTATTTCCCGGTGAATGCCCTCGCCGGTTTCGTGCGTTTGATCGATCGGGTCAACGACGTCCTGGGTCGCGGTATCGCTTGGCTTACCCTGGCGATGGTGCTGATCACCTTTGTGGTCGTCGTGCTTCGTTATGTTTTCAGCGTCGGGTTCGTGTGGATGCAGGAATCCTATGTCTGGCTCCACGGTGTCGTGTTCATGGCCGGCGCCGGGTACACGCTGCTGAACGAGGGCCACGTCCGGGTCGACATTTTCTATCGTGAGAAAGGTCCCCGCTATAAGGCCTGGGTCGATCTGTTCGGCGTGCTGGCGCTGCTGATCCCGGTGGTCGTCCTGATCTGGATGGTGGCGTGGCCCTATGTGTTGACGTCGTGGGAGCGGCTGGAGGAATCACGCGAAGCGGGCGGTCTTCCCGGGTTGTTTCTGTTGAAAAGCGTGATCCTGGTGTTCTGTCTCGCCATCGGCCTGCAAGGGCTTTCCCTGGCGGCCCGCTCCTTGCTGGTGCTGGCCGGGCGGACGGAATTCGTCAGGCGTGACGAATCCGCCATCGGGGACTCCGAGGCATGAGTGCGGAAGTTCTCAGCCTGACCATGTTCGTGGTGGTCTGTGGTGTGCTTCTGCTTGGCTTTCCGGTTGCCTTCAGCCTCGCCGGCACGGCGCTCGCGTTCGCTCTTATCGGGATCGGTTTCGATATTTTCGACCTGCGTCTGCTCGGGGGGCTGTCGTCCCGCTACTTCGGCGTGATGACCAACGGGGTGCTGGTGGCGGTGCCGCTGTTCGTATTCATGGGCGTCATGCTGGAACGCGCCAGGATCGCCGAACAATTGCTTGAAACCATGGGGCTTTTGTTCGGTCGAATGAGGGGCGGCCTGGGGTTGTCCGTGGTCTTCGTCGGTATGCTGCTGGCCGCTTCCACCGGCATCGTCGGCGCCACGGTGGTGACCATGGGGCTGTTGAGCCTGCCCACCATGCTCAAGGCCGGCTACGACCCGAAGCTGGCGACGGGGACGATCTGCGCATCGGGCACGCTGGGGCAGATCATTCCGCCATCGATCGTTCTGGTGCTGCTGGGGGACATTCTCCAGGGCGCCTACGCGGAGGCGCAGCGGGCGGTCGGCAACTGGGCCCCCGAGCCGATATCGGTCATCGACCTGTTCGCCGGCGCCTTCATTCCCGGCATGGTTCTGGTCGGCCTCTACATGGCCTGGATAATGATCAAGGCGGTGATCGACCCTTCGTCCTGCCCGGCACTCGTCGCCGAGGGCGAAAAGGTGGAGAATCTCGGCGGGCGGGTGCTCACCGCGCTGTTGCCGCCCGCGCTGCTCATCCTCGCCGTACTCGGCTCGATCCTCGGCGGCATTGCCACGCCGACCGAGGCCGCGGCGGTCGGCTCGATCGGCGCCTTGTTCCTCGCCGCCCGCAGCCTACGCGACAACGTCCGCGACGACGTTGACGGAGTTCTCGAGGGGTTTCCACGAAAACGCGTACTGCTCGCACCGTTCTGGCTCGGCCGCCGCTTGGATCCGGGGACCAATTTTCCGGTTTATCTCGCCGGCCTTTGCCTTCTGGGACAGGTGGCCCTGACCAGTATTTTCGACCTGCGCATGCAGCGCAGCGTGATCCCCACGGCGGACGTCATCGCCTTTCTCGCCGCCACCATCATGTGTTTCGGCGTCCTCTGGGGGCTGTTCGTCGCGCTGTGGCGGGCTTACGCGTCGGGGGTTCTGGTCGAAGTCATGCGTACGACGATGCAGATCAGTTGCATGGTGTTCGTCATCTTGCTGGGGGCGTCGGTGTTCTCGCTGGTATTCCGGGGGTTCGGTGGCGACGAGTTCATCGCCGAGATTCTCGGCGGTCTTCCCGGCGGTGTCTTCACGGCGATGCTGGCGGTGATGGCGGTGATGTTCGTCCTCGGCTTTTTTCTCGATTTCATCGAGATCATCTTCGTCGTCGTCCCGATCGTCGGTCCGATCCTGCTGCAGATGGATATCAACCCGATTTGGTTCGGGGTGATGATCGCCATCAACCTGCAAACCAGCTTTCTCACCCCGCCGTTCGGTTTTGCCCTGTTCTACCTGCGCGGCGTCGCTCCTCCCAGCGTCACCACCATGCACATCTACCGCGGAATTCTGCCCTTCGTTCTGATCCAGGTGGTGGCCCTCGCCCTGCTCGCGGCGTTCCCGGGACTGGCGACATGGCTGCCCAGCGTCCTGTTCAAATAGGCTGTCCCGTTCAAACAGGGCGTCGGGGCGCGGAATGAAAAAACCGGCGAAGGCAACCGCCTCCGCCGGTTCTTGACGTTTCCGGGAAACGCCGCCGGCCGTCAGCCGCCGCTGGGCTCGGCGTATTGGAACGGCAGCGATCGGGCCGCGGTGAAGGCCGTCTCGGAACGAGTGGTCCAGCCGATCGCGCCCTTGCGGAAGGTGAGGATGCTATCCATCACCTTGCGGCTCAGTGGATCGCCGGACGCGAGGTCGTTCATGACCTTGCCGGCAAGGCCACCCAAACCGTTGAGCACCGGATCGGGGAACTTCTTCAGCACGACACCGTGCTTGTCGACCAGCGTCGCCAGCGCGGCATTGTTTCGGGCGACGAATTCGCTCAGCACCAGTTGGTTGACCGCCGTGTTGGCCGCTTCGACGACCGCCTTGATGTCACTCGGCAGCTTCTCCCACGCCTTGATGTTGATGAAGTTGTCGAGGACGGTGGCCGGCTCGTGCCAGCCGGGGTAGTAGTAGTACTTGGCGCTCTTGTAGAGGCCGAAAGCGAGATCGTTGTAGGGGCCGACCCACTCCGTGGCGTCGATGGCTCCCGATTGGAGGGCCGGCGGGATCTCCGCGCCCGGTAGATTGACGACGTTGCCGCCGGCGGCTTTGACTACCTCGCCGCCGAGCCCGGGAATTCGCATCTTGAGGCCCTTGTAGTCCTCGAGGCTGTTGATCTCCTTGTTGAACCAACCGCCCATCTGGACGCCGGTATTGCCCGACGGGAAGAATTTGCAGCCGAGCTTTTCGTAAACCTCGTCCGCCAACTCCTGACCGCCGCCATACTGGAACCAGGAGTTTTGCTCCTGTGCCGTCAGCCCGAACGGCATCGAGGCGATGAACTGGGAGGCCGCGACCTTTCCCTTCCAGTAGTACGGGGCGCCATGCCCCATTTCGGCGGTTCCCGCGCCGACCGCGTCTACGGATTCGAACGCCGGAACGATCTCACCTCCACCGAAAACTTTGACGGTAAGCCTGCCCTCGGTACCTCTGGTGATGAAATCGGCGAGGAGATTGGCGCCAGTGCCGAGACCGGGAAAATTCTTCGGCCAAGTGGTCACCAACCGCCATTCCATCCGGTTCTGCGAGATGGCCGGGGCCGGGAAGCCGGAGACCGCGGCGCCCGCGATGCCCGCGGCACCCGCGCCTTTGAGGAAACTACGACGTTTCATGGAATTTCAACTCCCTATTTTCATTCTGCGATTAAGGCGTGTTTATTTTCTACCCTCAACCTTCACCCGTCGATCATGCGGCAGTTTCAGCCATTCTTCAACAAGTTGGCCGCGCCGTGACGGAACGGTCTTCAAGGAGTGTACTTGAACGGCAGAAGACGGGCGTGGAGATAGGCGTACGCGGACAATTTCGACCAGGCGATCGCCTTGCGTCGAACATCGACAAACGCGGTATAGATTTTCGCCGCCAGCGGGTC
>JAUXFS010000337.1 GCA_030622775.1 Rhodospirillales bacterium
ACGACATCTGTGAAAATCTCCCCCTAGTGATGATTCGCGCGGTATAGCAGACGCGATGCTGCGGGCCACCCCCCTTTTGTTTTTCTGCCGGCATTGCCCTCGCGGCGGAACGCCCATTTGACCCGGGCGCCCTCGCCCTTGAGCGCGCCGGTGACGACGATCTGCTCGCTCCGCCGCGGCACGTCGGAGACGCCGAGGTAGGTGCTCTCCTCGAGGGCGATGGTGCCGCCGACGGCGAGAAACCGCCAGCCGCGCCCGGTCGGCGGCTTGAGAAGCACGGCGGCGCCGTCCTGGATCAGCGACGCCTGCACCTGCGGATGCAGATGAAAGCGGACCCGGAAGAACCGTCCGCCGCGGCCCTCCAACTCGTCCTCGCCGCGGATGTCTTCGCCGCCGGCGTCCAGGTACAGCCGCCGCTTGTGGACCAAGCCGAACCGCCGGCCATAGCCGTCGTGGCTCGCCTCGAGCCAGTGGGCGCCCTCCGCCTCCCGCCTCGACACGGTCATGTGGACCGATCGCTGCCTGAGCCGGCCGTCGGCACGGAATTCCAGCGAGCTGGCGTCGTCGACGCCCAGCGTCGAGTGGGCGCCAGTGGACCGCATCGCCCCCGTCCAGCGGGCGTGGTCCCCGGCGCAGGCGCCGCAATTGACCACCACCCGGTTGCGTTCAGCGCTCATCTCGAAGGCGAGGATTCCGGCGTGGGCCAGCCGGTCGGCCCCGGCCGGCGGCGGCGGCCCGGTATCGACGACGATCACCGTGCGTCCGGCGGCGAGGCGCTCGAAGCCGGTGTGGGGCGCGCTCGATCGCGCCTTGCCCTTGACTCCGGCCTTGGCCAGCACCGCGCCGATCAGCCGGTGGTCCTCCTCCTTGCCGCCGTTGAACAACGCCAGGCCGCCGTCGCCCATCCGGAACGTCCGCAGCATTGGCGCCATGCGGTCGATGGCGCCCTGAACGACCAGGGGGATCTCGGCCTGGGCGACCTGCAGCCCGGCGCGGACCCCGAGCAGGTCGCGCAGCACCGCGAGATGGACCGACGGGCATCTCTGCACATGGCCGCCGTCGGCCAGCACCTGACGGTCGATCTCCCGCTCCAATAGCTCGAGCGCCGGCTCGAGGCCGCCGACCCCCAGGCACAGCGCCGCGGCGATCCGCCCGGCGGCGGCGGCGATGGCGCCGGCGTCGCCGCCGCCCTGGGACGCGGTGCGGACGAGATGACGGGCCTGGACGGAGGCCGACAGCAGGAACCGCCGCCGGAACCCGTCGTCGGCGCCGGCGAGCACGAAATCGGACGCGGCGAGCCAGGCGGTCAGCCGCCGGCCGAGCACGTCGGGACGCCAGGCGGGGGTGCTCCAGCGCGGGTTGAGCTCGATCCAGCCGCCGACCAGTTCCCGCGCCCTTGCCCGCGCCTCCTCCGTCCCCGACGCCTTGAGGTCGGCGAGCCAGGCAAAGCCGTGCAGCATTTCGGCGGCGGCCCCGTCCGGAACCGTCGTCCACGGCACCCCCCCGAGCGGCAGCCGCCGGCCGGCGAGCAGGAACACGCCGTCGAGGATGGCGTCGGCCGCCGGCCGATCCTCGGGCCAGTTCTCCGGATAGGTCAGGCGAACGGCGTCGACGGCGCGGGTGCCCAGGGCCCGGCGGTAGAACGACGATCGATAGAAAAGCTCGCGCAGCGCCTGCCATCCGCGCGCCGGCGACAGATATGCCGGGAGGTCAGCAAGGGTCTGAACGACTGAAGTCATGCATCCGTGGATGGCGGATCCGACCGCTGGCGACGACGGGCGGACCAAGGCATTGGAACGCCGCTCTCGTAACAGGTTCCGGCGGTCGCCGCAAGCCGGCGGCGGTGCGCGGAGGGGCCGTGCCGGTCAGAGGCGGCGCAGGCGGGCGGCGTAGAAGCCGTCGATGCCGCCGAGGTCGGCGATGTGGCACGGAAGGCTGCGAAGATCGCCGTCCTCGCTGAGGACCTCGCCGAGCCCGCCGACCTCCTCGGCGGTGATCGGCACCCGCCGGATCGGCGCGCCGGCGGCGATCAGCCGGGCGATCTGGGCGGGCCCCTCTTCCGGTTGCAGCGAGCACGAGGAATAGACGAGCAGTCCGCCGGGCTTGACCATCTCGACCGCCGCCGCCAGGAGCCTGGCCTGGGCGTTCACCAGTCCGGCGACGTCGCCGGGTGTTTTCAGCCGGGCCACGTCCGGATGGCGGCGGATCGTTCCCGTCGCCGAGCACGGAACGTCGAGGATCACCGCGTCGGCCGGCCCCGGCGGCCGCCAGTCACCGACGTCGGCGGCCACCGTCCTGGCGGCGAGCTCGAGGCGGGCAAGGTTGCGTTCGAGTCGCACCAGCCTTTTCGGTGCGCGGTCGATCGCGGTGACCCGGGCGCCGGCGGCGGCCAACTGGGCGGTCTTACCGCCTGGAGCGGCGCACAGATCGAGGACCCTCAGGCCCCGGATATCGCCCAGAAGCTTGGCGGGCAGGGCCGCCGCGGCGTCCTGTACCCACCAGGCGCCGGCGCCGAACCCGGGAAGCGTGGTTACCGGCCCGTGTTGGTCGATCCGTAAGCTGCCGGTGGGCAGCACGGCGGCGTTCAGATCGGCGGCGAATTCCGCCCGGCCGCCCTCGGCCTTGAGGGTGAGGTCGAGCGGCGGCTCGCGGAGATGGGCCTCGGCGATGCGCCGGCACACGTCTTCGCCGTAAGCCGCGGCCCACGACCGCCACAGCCATTCGGGCGTGTTGAGCCGGGCGGCGTCCTGGGCCGCGGCGAGTGCCGCGCCCTCCGTCGCGAGGCGGCGAAGCACGGCGTTGATCAGCGCCGCGTGGGCACCGTGGCCGCGCCGGCGGGCGAGGGTGACGGCGGTATCGACGGCGGCATGGGGCGGGGTCCGCAGGAATACCAACTGGCAGACGCCGAGCCGCAGCAGGTCGCGCGCGCCGGCGGCCTTTTCCGGCAGCGGGCGGCTCAGGCAGTGGTCGATCAAGGCATCGATCTGGCCGATGCGGCGGATCGAGGTGGCGGCGAGGTTCAGCGCGAACGCCCTGTCGCGGCGCTCGAGCCGGGAAACGCCGGGGTGGCTTTCGAACGCCTCGTCGAGGGGGCGGCGGCGGGAAAACACGCCGTCGAGAAGATCGAGCGCGACCGCGCGCGGCAACGGCGAGGCATCTTGGGCCGTTGGCGGCGGGCGCTTCGCCGGTGTTGCCGTCAACCGCTCAACCCCAGGGCCCGATCCGCCCGCTCTCGGCCGCCCGCGCGTGCAACGGCCCGCGCGTGCACCGGATTGACGATGCCATGGCGGGCGGGCGCGGAGAGGAACAACGCGGTGAGGCCGGCGAGGAGAAGACCGCTCCGCAAGGTGCTCATGGTTCGAAACCGCCTGTGTGGATAATGCTCTGGCGCTTGGACGCCCGCCTATTGTAGTAGTCTTCGAACACCCGTGCCGCAAGGGCCGCCGCCATGAAAGACAAGGGAATGACCAAGGCCGACGACCCCAAGACCGAGACGCCGACGACCGCCGACGAGACCGTCGAAAAGGAGTCCGCCGAACAGGATGACAAGAGCAAGGACGATCGCCGGGAACCCGAGGAGGTGGGCGGCCCCAAGGGGCCCGAGCCGACCCGGTATGGCGATTGGGAGCGGAAGGGGCGCTGCATCGATTTCTGATCCCGACCACGAGACCTATGTCTCCGGCGCAAAGCCGGTGTAATACCAACGAGCATTGATATAGACCCATTGTGACGACCTTTCGAGATTTCCGGCGAGGAGTGGGGCGCGCCGTGAT
>JAUXFS010000120.1 GCA_030622775.1 Rhodospirillales bacterium
ACGATCATCGAGATCAAACTGGTCATAGTGCTTGCCCATCGCAACTCCGGACCATACCGGTGTTGCACTTGGTTTGTGAATTTAGGGATTCGGAAAATACATTCCCTCGACGTTTGAGAAATTGATGGACGGATTCCGCGAATACAAGGAATAGCCGTATCCGACCGGCCGGGGCCGCGGCGAGGTTGCCGTCTTGTTTTTCAGACAAATGGGCCACTATGTGACGCACAAAAAAACCACCCCCCGGAGGGAGTGGCGGTAAGGCGATGGGAGGTCTGTGTTTGTGGGCGCCATAATTTGCCGATTGGGTTTCGCAAATGTGTGCGCAATGTATCCAATTGTAACGTCCTCCTTTTTTCGGCGGTTTTTCCGGCCGGGTTGGCGGCGTCATCGCGAGGAGCGCGGCGACGCGGCCGTCATCGTCATCGCGAGGAGCGGAGCGACGCGGCGATCCAGAAACACCGACCCGGGGCCTTGCTCATAGAATCCGTGGGGTCAGATCGTTCCAATTCGGGTTGGCGGATTCGATCAGCGCCAGCTTTTTCCCGCGGGATCCCGCCTTGATTTGTTTCTCCCGGGCGATGGCCGTCGCCATCTCGTCGAATACTTCGAGGTATACCAGCAGCGTGCACCCATACCGGCTGGTGAAACCGGGCATGACCCCGGTTTTGTGTTCATGGACGCGTTTCGCCAGGTTCGACGTGACGCCGGTGTAAAGGGTACCGTTTCTCTTATTCGCCATAATGTAGACAGCGGGTTGCTTCATCGAACATCACTGGATTGCTTCGTCGCTCCGCTCCTCGCAATGACGTCTAGCACACCCCTCGGTGTCATCGCGAGGAGCGCGGCGACGCGGCCGTCCTCGCGAGGAGCGCGGCGACGCGGCCGTCCTCGCGAGGAGCGCGGCGACGCGGCGATCCATGAATTCCGCCCGATGCCGCCAAGGCGCGGGGCTCTCCGGATGGCTTCGTCGCTCCGCGCCTCGCGATGACGTCTCGCACGCCCGTCATTTTCGCGAAAAAGGTTGATTTGTCCGGGCGCGAGGACCGAAAGTCGGAGGTGACTGGCGGCTCCTCGGCCGCCGCGCGAGGAGGGGGCCGATGAGACTGAGCGAAGAACAGACGATGATCCGGGACATGGCGCGTGATTTCGCCCGCGAACAGCTCGCCCCCCATGCCGCCGAGTGGAGCCGCGACGCGACCTTTCCGGGGGCCGCGATCCGCCAGATGGGCGAGCTCGGGCTGATGGGCATGCTGATCCCCGAGGCGTGGGACGGCGCCGGCGCCGATCACGTCTCCTACGCGCTCGCCGTCGAGGAGATCGCCGCCGGCGACGGCGCCTGCTCGACCATCGTCAGCGTCCAGTGCCTGGCCAGCATGTGCATCCTGAAGTTCGGCACCGACGCCCAGAAGGAGCGGTTTCTCAAGCCGATGGCGCGCGGCGAATGGCTCGGCGCGGTCTGCCTCAGCGAGCCCCAGGCCGGATCGGACGCCGCCAACCTGCGCACCCGGGCGGTGCGCGACGGCGGGCACTACGTGCTCAACGGCGTCAAGCAGTTCATCACGTCGGGCGAGAACGCCCAGGTCGCGGTGGTGTTCGCGGTGACCGACGCCGGCGCCGGCGCCAAGGGGATCAGCGCCTTCATCGTGCCGACCGAGACCCCCGGCTACACGGTGGCGCGGATCGAGGACAAGATGGGCCAGCACGCCTCCGATACCGCCCAGATCGCCCTCGAGGATCTGCGGCTTCCCGCCGACTGCCTGCTCGGGACCGAGGGGGATGGCTACCGGGTCGCGCTCGCCAACCTCGAGGGCGGGCGGATCGGCATCGGCGCCCAGTCGGTGGGGATGGCGCGCGCCGCCTACGAGGCCGCCCTCGCCTACGCCCGCGAGCGCGAGACCTTCGGCAAGCCGATCATCGAGCACCAGGCGGTGGCGTTCCGCCTCGCCGACATGGCCACCGGGATCGACGCCGCCCGGCTGATGGTGCTGCGCGCCGCGGAACTGCGCGAAGCCAACCTTCCCTGTCTCAAGGAGGCGTCGATGGCCAAGCTGTTCGCGTCGGAGACGGCCGAACGGGTCTGTTCGGCGGCGATCCAGATTCTCGGCGGCTACGGCTACCTGAGCGACTTCCCGGTGGAGCGGATCTACCGCGACGTCCGGGTGTCGCAGATCTACGAAGGCACGTCCGACGTCCAGCGGATCGTCATCAGCCGCGCCATCGCCAACGAATGAGCCGAGCGCCATTGGAACGCAGTGGACCTTCCGATGAAACCGCCGGAATGATGTAGTATGCAACGATCCGACGAAGCCGCCGCAAGGATGTGTCGGACTCCGCGAACGCGGTCGAACAATGGGGAGGGATCACCATGAGATATTTGCAGCGTACCGCCGTGGCTGGCGCCATCGCCCTGGGCGCGACGGTGTCGGGCCAGGCCCTGGCCGTGAACGACGAGCCGTTGACCGACAAATGGGCGCCGAGCGAATGGGGAGCGGGCGACATGGCCGGTTCGGTGAACCGCACGACGCCGGAAATGGTTCTGGAGGCCGCGAAGCTGATCAAGCTGAGCAGGGTCGCGACCCTCGGAAAAGTCTATCAGCAAGACGCGCCGGCCTTTGGCAGCCGCGGCTGGCGCCTGACCATACCCGGCCTGCCGACAGGTGGCCCCTTCGGTCCGCAGGAAGTGGTTTACAACGACGAGTACCTGGCGACCGAGATCGGGCAGATCGGCACCCAGTTCGACGGCCCCGGGCACATCGGGGTCGTCACCTCGAAGGGGCACTTCTTTTACAACGGCCATTTTCTCGAGGACGCCGACGTGACGACCTATGGACTGGGGCCGCTGGGCGTCGAGCATGTGGCCGAGAAAGGTTTCGTCTGTCGCGGCGTATTGCTCGATGGCGTTGCATACCATGGTGGTCCATTGCCGATCCCGACATCAAGGGAGAGGTCGGACCCCGGGATCGTCACCGATGAAGACATACGGGAAATGGTCGAGAGGCAGGGACTGAAACCGATCGACAAGGGCGATTGCGTGTTCCTTTACACGGGCCACGGCGACCTCTGGCACCCCACTGACTGGGACTCCTTCAGTCCGGAGGAAAAGCAGCAACGCACCGCCAAGTTCAACTCGGGCGAGCCCGGGTATGGCCTGTCGGGCTGCGACTACCTGGCCGAGCGCGGGATTATCCTTTGGGGCTCGGACACCTGGGGCTCGGAAGCCGTCGGGCCGGGATTTGGCGGCGAGAACGATCAACCCTTCGAGTGTCACCTCAAGATGATGACCAAACGCGGCATCTGGAACATCGAAAACCTGGATTTCTCGCGGCTCCTGGCGGACAAGGCCTACGAGTTCCTGTTCGTCTGGTCGCCGCTCAAGATGAAGGGCGCGACGGGCTCGCCGGGCAACCCGGTAGCGCTCTACTGATCGAGAAGTCTCCGGGCGGCGGCGACCGTGACGGCACGGGACGCCGTTGCCGCCCGCGTGGAGCCCGCTCGCTGCCCCGGCCGCGCCGATCGGACGCTGCCGATCAGAAGCTGACGACGCCGCCGCCGACGGAAACCCGCATCTGACGGTCGCCGTCGGGATCGAGGCGGAACATGTCGCGGGTGATCTGGCGAATCAGCGCCGAGAACCGGGGGTCGGCCGGGCCCTCGCTTTGAGAGACGCTGCCGCGGACGTTGGCGAGCGCGTCGCCTTCGCTACACAAAGTGGCGACCACCTGCACCCGCCCCTCGGCCAGGGGCTCGCCGCCCTCCGACCGGTCCTCGCACTGCATGCGGCTGCTGATGCCGGCGGCGCCGTTGAAGGTCATCACCACCTTGAGCGTGCGGCTGGTGGCCTTGTCCGGGTCGGTGGTGAATTCGGCGACCGAATTCCACACGTACGCCTGCTTCATCGCCGCGGTGATCGTTTGGTCCACGCCCTCCGTCTGGTCGCCGTAGGGGGCGCCGCGAACCTCGATCCACAGCGGAAACGAGGTGGTGACGAACTGGCGGGTATCGGGAGCCTTGTAGGTGACGCTGGTTCGCGGCGCGCCGGTGCACCCGGCCACCGCGAAAACCGCCAGCACCGCCGCCACGCCTCGCTTGGACAAACCGTTCATCGTCTACTCATGCCTTTGCGCCTGAGCGAAGCCACCGGCGGCTCCGCTTCCCCCTATAGATGATACCAAAGTGCGCCGCCTGCAAAGTCTCTCGACAGGCCGAAACGAATCCCTCTCCCCAATAAATCAGAACCGAGTGTGATCCAGCTCATAACACCCGTAGGGCAAGCGTGGAGCATGATCGACAGGATCGGTCGCCGGGCGCCACGGACGGGTTGCAACCACGCGGGATGTTCTACAGACTCTCGAAAGACAACGTTTTCACAGGGAGCTTCGGGTGGGCTTCCGACGGGATCGGCGCGAGAACCGCGCCGGCGGGCCCACCCGCAAAACCGAGAACCGGTAAGAGCCTGACACAATGATCGGTCGAATTGGCAAGGGCCTCCTCCTTGGCGCCGTCATCGGCGCCGCCGGCGCCCTGTTCGCGCTCACGCCGCTCGGCATGGCCTTCGAGGAGACGGTCGGGCTGACCTGGCTGTTCAAGGTCCGCGGCCCGGTCGACCCGCCGAACCGGGTCGCGGTCGTCGGCATCGACCGGGCGTCCGCCGAAGCTCTCGGGCTTCCACCGCAACCGCGGAAATGGCCGCGGTCGCTGCACGCCCAACTCATCGACACCCTGGTCCGCCGCGGCGCATCGGTGATCGTCTTCGACATGATCCTGGATGCGCCGGGCAACCCGGTGGAGGACGCCGCCCTGGCGGCGTCGATCCGCGACGCCGGCCGGGTGGTGCTGTTCGAACACCTGGAACGGCGGCTGCAACCGCTGACCGGCGCCGACGGCACCTTCACCGCTTGGGTGTCGACGGAGCGGTTGCGGCCGCCGCTGCCGTTCCTCGCCGAGGCGGCACGGGGACTGGCGCCGTTTCCGCTGCCGAGGGTGCCGGCGCGGGTCAACCAGTTCTGGGCGTTCAAGCAGGGCGCCGGCGACGTGGCGACTCTCCCCGCGGTCGCCTTGCAGGTCTACGGGCTCGGCGCGTACGAACGATGGCGGGCGATGTTGCGCGACGCCGGCGCGCCGAACATCGAGACCCTACCGCAGGGCCTCTCGGCGTTGACCAACGCCGCCGTGCTGCGCGAGGCGATCGGAACAATGCGGGCCGCCTTCAGGCAGGTTCCGGATCTCGGTCCGAGGATCGCCGAGGCCGCCGTCCGCGACAACGATCATCCGGCGGCGTCCGGCGTCACCGGGGAACGGCGCGGCGTCCTCGGGGCGCTCGCCCGCCTCTATGGCGGCGGCGACAGCTATCACCTGAATTTCTACGGGCCGCCCGGCCACATCGAGACCATCCCCTATCACCTCCTGATCGCCGACGACGCCCCCGCGACCACGGCGGAACGGCTCGAGCTCGCCGGCAAATGCGTCTTCGTCGGCTGGTCGGAGCTGGCGATCGCGGCGAAGGAGGACGGCTTCTATACGGTGTTCTCGCGCGACGACGGCATCGATCTGAGCGGGGTCGAGATCGCCGCGACGGCGTTCGCCAATCTGCTCGAAGGCACCTCCCTTCGCCCGACCTCGCCGTTGACGACCGCCGCGTTGCTGCTGGCTTTCGGCCTCGCCATCGGAACCGGCGCCGCCCTGCTGCCGGCTCTGGCCGCGGTGCCCCTGGCGCTGGTCGCCGTGGCGCTCTACGCCGCCGCCGCCCAGTTCGCGTTCGACGAGGCCCATGTCTGGGCGCCGATGGCGACCCCGCTGCTGGTCCAGGCGCCGCTGGCCCTGTTCGCCGGAACCCTCGGCCAGTACCTGCTGGCCCAGCGCCGGCGCCGACAGGCGACCCGGGCGATCGGCTACTACCTGCCGCAGGCGGCGGTCCGGGTGTTGACCGCCAGCGATGTCGACCCGCGCTCGATCAACCGGGTCGCCTACGCCACCTGTCTCGCCAGCGACGCCCAGGGCTTCACCACTTTCGCGGAAACCATGGGGCCGGGGGAGTCGGCGGCGTTCCTCAACGAATACTTCGACGCCCTGTCCGAACCCATCGATCGCCATAATGTCGACGTCCGCGAGTTCCGCGCCGACGGGGTGATGTGCGCCTGGACCTCCGAGGAACCCGATCCGGCGGTGCGCGCCCGGGCCTGCCGCGCGGCGGTCGAGGCGATCGAGGCGATCGACCGGTTCAACGAGCGCCATGCGCCACTGAAGCTGCCGACCCGCATCGGCCTCCACGCCGGCGAGGTGTTCGTCGGCCACTCCGGCGG
>JAUXFS010000402.1 GCA_030622775.1 Rhodospirillales bacterium
ACTTTCGATGATCACCCTGTCGACCTCGGCCTTGGGCGCAGCAAACGGATTCCCGACGACGATGACTCGCATATCGCGGTCGGCGCCGGCATAGACGAACGTTCCGTGCACTCCCGGGATCGTCTGGGTGTCGTTGGAACTCTGCATCAGCACCGCGGAAGCACACCCCGCCATAGCCACAATGCCGGCGACAGCCAGTGCGAGGAACGGATTGAACTTGAACATCGTCTTCATCTCACCGGATCACACACGCTCTTGGTACGGGGTGAAATATAGAACGTCTTCGGCAATCGGCAACAAGGCGTCCTAAACGTCGATCGCGTCGACGAAGCAGGCATGCTCCTGGATGTAGGCGAAGCGCAGCTCCGGCCTGCGTCCCATCAGGGTTTCGATCAGCTTGGCGGTGACCCCGCTGTCGGCGGCCGTTTCGGGCACGTTTTCCTCGAGTAGCATCACGCGCAGCAGGGTTCGCGACGCCGGATCCATCGCTGTCGTCTTTAGTTGCGCCGCCGGCATTTCGCCGAGCCCCTTGAACCGACTGACTTCGACCTTGCCACGCCCGGTGAACACGCTCGCCATCAGCTCGTCCTTGTGGTCGTCGTCGCGGGCATAGAGACTGGTGGCGCCCTGGGTGATCCGGTAGAGCGGCGGAACGGCGAGGAAAAGGTGGCCGCTCTCGATAAGTTGTGGGATCTCCTTGAAAAAGAACGTCATCAACAGAGAGGCGATGTGCGCCCCGTCGACATCGGCGTCGGTCATGATGACGATCTTTTCATAGCGGAGCGCCGAAGCGTCGAACGCGCCGCGGGTGCCACAGCCGAGGGCTTCGATGAGGTCGCGTAGTTCCTGGTTCGAGCGTTTCTTGTCCGCGGACGCGCTGGCGACATTGAGGATTTTGCCCTTGAGCGGCAGCACCGCCTGGGTTTCCCGATTTCGCGCCTGCTTGGCCGAGCCGCCGGCGGAATCTCCTTCGACCAGAAACAGCTCCGTGCCCTCGGCCGTTGTCCGGGTGCAGTCGGTAAGTTTGCCGGGCAACCGCAGCTTCCGGGTCGCCGTTTTTCTTTTCGTCTGCTTGTCCTGTCGTCGCCGCAGCCGCATCTCGGCGCGTTCGATGATTCCGTCGAGCAACGCCTTCGCCGTCTCCGGCGCACCGGAAAGCCAATGGTCGAAATGGTCCCGCACGCCGATTTCGACCAACCGCGCCGCTTCCTGGGTCGTCAGCTTTTCCTTGGTTTGACCCTGAAACTGGGGTTCGGGGATGAACAGCGACAGCATCACGCAGGCACAGCCGACCACATCCTCCGCTGTGATCTTGGCGGCGTTCTTGTTGTTCAGAAGTTCGGCATGGGCCTTGAGTCCGCGCGCCAACGCCGTTCGCAGGCCGGCCTCGTGGGTGCCGCCCTGGGGCGTCGGCACGGTGTTGCAGTATGAATTGAAGAAGCCCTCCTCGTCCGCCGGCCACGCCACGGCCCATTCGACCTTGCCGCCACCGCCGTTGAGGGCCGCCTGGCCGGAGAACGGCGTCGGCGTCACTGTCGCGCGCTCGCCCAACGCCGACACCAGAAAATCGTGGAGACCGCCCGGAAATTTCAGGACGTCGCTGGCTGGCGTCGAGTCGCCCTCGGCAATCAGCTTCGGGTCGCACGACCAGCGAATCTCGACCCCCCGGAACAAATAGGCCTTGGAACGCGCCATGCGATAGAGGGTGGCGGGGCGGAGATGAGTCTTCGCGCCGAAGATCTTCTCGTCGGGATGAAAGGTGACCGTGGTGCCGCGGCGATTGTGCACCGGTCCACCATTTTTCAGCGGACCGGTAGGCTTTCCGCGCGAATAGCTCTGTGTCCACAAGGTGCGATCACGGGCGACTTCCACGATCAGCCGGTCGGAAAGGGCGTTGACCACCGACAGGCCGACGCCATGCAGGCCCCCCGAGGTCTGATAGACCTTGTTGCTGAACTTGCCGCCGGAATGGAGGGTGGTGAGGATGACCTCCAACGCCGACTTGGTCTTGAATTTGGGGTGAGGGTCGACAGGGATGCCGCGGCCGTTGTCGCGAACCGTCACCGTTTCGTCGGCTGACAGCTCCAGTTCGATTCGGCTGGCATGGCCCGCCACCGCTTCGTCCATGGCGTTGTCGAGCAACTCCGCCACCAGATGGTGAAGCGCCCGCTCGTCGGTGCCACCGATGTACATCGCGGGATGGCGCCGCACCGGCTCCAACCCCTCGAGAACCTCGATGTCCTTGGCGGTGTAGTCCTGGCGGGTGGCCGGGGTCTGTTGGAAAAGATCTTCCATGGGCTGCATTCTATGAAGTTGCCTCTTCGTTCTCTAGCATTATGCGGTGGCGAATTCCCATTTCATAGCAATATATTGTGGTGGCGCCCAGATTGCGATAACAAGATGATGTCCAGACGGCACAAGGCTGGCGGCATCGCCGCACCGCGGATCGATAAACGGGTCGGACAATCCGAATGTGGGAGATGAGGGCGGAAACATGCAATGGAAGATAACATCGTTGTGGCGCGCTATTACGACAGTGTTGGCCGCGGGTCTATTCTGGTGGGTGGCGGGTTTCTCCGAACCCGGAGCGGCGATCGCCGGCATGGCCGATATCATCGAGGTTCGCGCGAATCCGCAGGCTGACGGCACTTACAGCTTTTCGGTTACCGTTCGCCACGATGACACCGGGTGGGACCACTATGCCGATGCCTGGCAGGTGGTCGGTCCCGATGGCGCGGTGTTGGGCACGCGGGTGCTGCTCCACCCCCATGTGAACGAACAGCCGTTCACTCGATCGCTGGGCGGAGTCGCGATTCCCGCCGGTGTCCGCAGGGTAACGATTCGCGCCCACGACAAGGTTCATGGTGACGGAGGCATGTCCGCGGAGGTCGAACTCCCGGGCCGCTAGTGGTCCATGTCTGACATATGGTACCCATACGATCGCGTTTCCCGTTCCCTCGGCAGGAGATCGCGCGCTGGCGATGGGGACCCATCGTCAAGCGCGTCCGACGCCCCGAGGGAACGGGAAACGCGACCCGCCGGGCGGCCTACCGAGCTCCCCGGCGTCGTTACGCGGCGCTTGTGATGCTCTGGCATCACGGCACACCACGCGCCTAACCGAGTGAACTCGGTAGGCCGTCGTATGGGTACCATATGTCAGACATGGACCACTAGGCTCGCCCGGCCCGCGAAGACAACGCGGGTGGCAATGCCGGACCGATTTCAACGAGGTCAACCTCGCAAAAGGGAACACGGACATGATCGATCTCTACACCTGGAC
>JAUXFS010000049.1 GCA_030622775.1 Rhodospirillales bacterium
GACATGGCTACGATCCGACTTGCCCATTCCACCCATGCCGCCGCCGCCCGGCATCGCCGGAGCATTCTTCTCCGGCTTCTCGGCGATCATGCACTCGGTGGTGACCAGAAGCCCGGCGACCGACGCCGCAAGCTGCAGGGAGGTGCGGACAACCTTGGTCGGGTCGATGATCCCGGCCTTGAACATGTCCACGTACTCTTCCTTCTGGGCGTCGAACCCGCGATCGGGGTCCATGGCTTCCAGCAGCTTGGCGACGACCACGGCGCCGTCGCCACCGGCGTTCTCGACGATCTGGCGAACCGGCGCCTGGAGGGAGCGGCGCACGATGTCGATGCCCACCTTCTGGTCGGCGTCCTTGGGCTTGATCGCGTCCAGCGCCTTCGCCGCGTACAACAGAGCGACGCCGCCGCCCGGCACCACGCCTTCCTCGACCGCGGCGCGGGTCGCGTGCATCGCATCCTCGACCCGGTCCTTCTTCTCCTTCACCTCGGTCTCGGTGGCGCCGCCGACCCGGATCACCGCAACACCGCCGGCGAGCTTGGCCAGCCGCTCCTGCAGCTTCTCCCGGTCGTAGTCCGAGGAGGTCTCGTCGACCTGCGCCCGGATCTGGCCGCAGCGACTCTTGATGTCCTCCTTCTTGCCGGCGCCGTCGACGATCGTCGTCTCTTCCTTGGTGATCATCACTTTCTTGGCGGTGCCGAGCATGTCGATGGTGACGTTCTCGAGCTTGATGCCCACGTCCTCGCTGATCACCGTGCCGTTGGTCAGAATGGCAATGTCCTCGAGCATCGCCTTGCGCCGATCACCGAAGCCCGGCGCCTTCACCGCCGCCACCTTGAGACCGCCGCGCAGCTTGTTGACCACCAGGGTCGCCAACGCCTCGCCCTCGATGTCCTCGGCAATCAACAGCAACGGCTTGCCCGACTGAACCACCGTCTCCAGCACCGGCAGCAGCGGCTGCAGACCCGAGAGCTTCTTCTCGTGGATCAGGATGTACGGACTTTCCATCTCGCAGTTCATCTTCTCTGCGTTGGTGATGAAATAGGGCGAGGTGTAGCCGCGGTCGAACTGCATGCCCTCGACCACCTCCAGCTCGCTCGACAGGCTCTTCGCCTCCTCCGAGGTGATCACCCCTTCCTTGCCGACCTTCTCCATGGCGCGGGCGAGCATGTCGCCGATCTCGCGCTCGCCATTGGCGGAGATGGTGCCCACCTGGGCGATCTCTTCGTTGGTCGACACGGTCTTCGAGCGCGCGTGCAGATCCTTGACCACCGTCTCGACCGCAACGTCGATGCCGCGCTTCAGATCCATCGGGTTCATTCCCGCCGCAACCGCCTTGGCGCCCTCGCGGACGATCGCCTGCGCCAAAACCGTCGCCGTGGTGGTGCCGTCGCCGGCCTCGTCACTGGTCTTCGACGCCACCTCGCGCACCATCTGCGCGCCCATGTTCTCGAACTTGTCCGCAAGCTCGATTTCCTTGGCCACCGTGACCCCGTCCTTGGTCACCCGCGGCGCCCCGAAGCTCTTGTCCAAGATCACGTTGCGGCCCTTGGGACCCAGCGTCATCTTGACCGCATCGGCCAGAATATCAACGCCCTTGAGCATCTTTGCCCGGGCGTCGGTACCGAATTTCACTTCCTTCGCAGCCATCTCTTTTTGCTCTCCGTTATCGCTCTGTTAGCTTTGGATGATTCCCAGGAGATCGGACTCTTTCATGATCAACAGGTCCTCGTCGTCGATCTTGACCTCGGTGCCCGACCACTTGCCGAACAGGACGCGATCCCCGGCCTTCACGTCGAGCGGCACGATCGCGCCGTCGTCCTTGCGGGCTCCCGAACCGGCGGCGATGATCTCGCCCTCCTGCGGCTTTTCCTTCGCGGTGTCGGGAATGATGATCCCGCCCTTCGACTTTTCTTCCTGCTCGACGCGCCTCACCAGCACACGATCGTGCAGCGGCTTGAAATTCATCGTTGGCCCTCCATGAAACCGTGACGTCTGAAACCATGAACCGGAGTGTTAGCACTCGCTCCGGATGAGTGCCAATCAGTTAGTGAGGATGGTGATGGCTGTCAAGGGGCGCGGGAATGGATGATCGGGGATCCAAACGGGAATGAGATCAACTTCCGCTGAACGATTCGCGTTCCGGGGAAGTCGGTGTTACGTCGCTTCGATTTTTTTGAGCCGGTCCAATCTGAGCCGATGGCGTTCGTCCGTCAGTCTTCGTCCCCCGGCCCAAACCGCCGCCAGGACACCGAGGCCGGTGCCGCCGGCGATCAGAAACATGATCAGGATCTGATACTTGACCGCTTCGACCGGGTCGACGCCGGCAAGGATCTGGCCGGTCATCATGCCCGGCAGGAACACCACGCCGGCGGCCGACATCGAGTTGATGATCGGGATCAGGCCGCCGCGCACCGCCTCGCGGGTAACGCCGCTCAAGGCCTCGGTGAAGTCGTGACCGAGACTCAGCCGCGCTTCGATGGCGGAACGCTCGCGCTCCGCGCCGGTCAGCAGCCTGTCGAGACCGAGGCTGACCCCGGTCATGGCGTTTCCCAGGATCATACCCAGGAGGGGCACCGCGTATCGGGGATCGTACCAGGGGTCGGCGTGGATCTGGGTGGTCAGCGCGAGAACGGTCACGCTGACGCCGGCGATCATCATGCTGCTGGCGCCGATACCGTAGGTCCAGCCGCCGGTGAACGGACGCGTCTGCCGCGCGCTGATCTCGTAGCCGGCGAAAACCACCATCACCAGGACGACTCCACCGGTGAGCCAGGGCGATGCGGCGGCGAACAGCGCCTTCAGCACCAGCCCCACCATGAACAACTGGGCGATCATCCGGGCCGCGGCGATCAGCAACCGCCGTTCGAGGCCGAGCCGGAAGCGGATCGACAGCGCGGCATTGACCGCGACCAGGAGCGCGGCCAGGGCGATGTCCCAGTAGTCGAGAGCGAGATAGTTCACGTCGCGCTCTCCTTGGTGGCCCTGCCGGGATCCGGGCGCAGCCGACCGTGGTCCATACGCAGCCGGCGCCCGGCTATCCGTTTCGCCTGTTCGCGATCGTGGGTGACCAGCACGATCACCGCGCCTTGCGCCAGGCGCCGGCGCAACAGCTCCTCGACCTTCGAGGCTGCTTCCGGGTCCAGGCCCGACGTGGGTTCATCCAGGAGCAATACCCGCGGCGCCAACTCGAGGGCCCGGGCCAGCGCAAGCCGCTGACGTTCGCCCGTGGACAGCCGGGCGACGGGCCAGGTCAAGGCGTCGGGCGGCAACGCCAGTTCGCTCAACAGATCGGCGGCGCGGCTGCGATCGGCGAAATGGGCGCCGACGTCGCCGGCCCACCATCCCGACTCCGGGGCGACATAGACCACCTGACGCCGCCACTCGGGCGCCGAAATGGCTTCACGCGCGGCGCCGTTCAGCCGAACCTCGCCCTGGTTCGGGTCGAGATCGGCAATGGCGCGCAACAGCAGGCTCTTGCCCGCCCCGGACGGACCGGAAATGGCGACGCATTCGCCCTTGGAAACGCTCAGATCCACCGGTTCGATACCGGGACGGCGAAGACCGCTGACAGTCAGCACACAAGCGCCTTCCTTGGGTTCGGAAAAGACGAGGCTTATCGGGCATAATTATGTGGCCTGGGCCTGACATATGGTACCCAGACCACTGGCGGAGGCCGAGGCTAGCGGGTTTGCATGGAGACAACAATGACCGAAGGTGAGACGCGGGGCGACAACGCACCCTTCCCGGTGCACCGCGAGATCGTTCGTCCCGAATGGGTCGACTACAACAATCATATGAACGTCGCGTACTATGTCCTGGTGTTCGACCATGCGACCGACGCGGTGTTCGACGATTTGGATCTGGGCGAGGCCTACCGCGGAAGAAGCGGCTGCTCGGTGTTTGTCGGCGAGGCTCACGTCACCTACGAGCGCGAGGTCTGCGTGGGCGACCGGTTGCGCGTGACCAGCCGGGTCCTCGGGTTCGATGGAAAGCGGATCATTCTCTATCACGAGATGGATTGCGACGGAGCCGGCGGGTTGGTCGCGACCAACGAAGTGCTGTGCCTTCACGTCGATCTGACGTCGCGAAGGACGGCGCCGCTGCCGAAAGCGGCGGTCGGCCGACTCGAGCGGTCCGCGGCCCGGGATGCCGGACTTCCGCGCCCGTTACGGGCCGGCCGGGCCATCGGGCTCGGCACCCGCCGGCCCCGATAGTCCCGGTTCGCTACTGTGGATTTGTTCATGAGGCCTTAACCGAAGAGCGGATAGGATTGCGGCGACTTCAGGCAGAGCTTCCCGTTGGAGAGACCATGGATTACGTCCACTCCCTAAAGCAGTCAGTCGAGTACTCCGGATCGGCGATGATGATGATGGAGGAGCGGGAGGTTCCCGCCAATCCCAACAACTTCACCGTCTGGTACAACTATTTCTCAGGCGCCTTCCCGGACCTCAAACAGGCCCTGGACATCCTGTTGGACAGTGATCTGGAGTTCACCGAAGCGCACAACGCGGCATTCTACCGAAAGTTCTGCTCAAGCCCCTACGAGGCCATTCCGGCGCCGTTGATCGCCGAAAAAATGGAAGTCGAACTCACCGCGGTGCTCGCGACCCTCGAGCGGGCCGGACGAAGCGCCGCGGACTACGGGACGACGCTGGAGACGACGAGTGGTCAACTCACCGGCGCGGAGGGCGCGGAGGATCTGAAACAACTGATCAACCGCGTGCTGACCCAGACCCGGGCGATGGCCGAGCAAAGCCGGGACGTCGAGCACCAGCTCAAGGATTCCTCGGCGCAAATCGGCCAACTGAGGGAGCAGCTCGAGGTCGCTCGGAGCGAGGCAATGACCGACGCGCTGACCGGTCTCGCCAATCGCAAGCTGTTCGACGCCACCCTTCGGCAGACCGCGATGGAGGCGATGGAGACCGGGCAAACTATGTGCCTGCTGATACTCGACCTCGACCACTTCAAGAAGTTCAACGACAGTTTCGGCCACCACATCGGGGACCAGGTGTTGAAGCTTCTCGCCTCGGTTCTCCGCGATAGCGTCAAGGGTCAGGATACGGCCGTGCGTTACGGCGGGGAGGAATTCGCCGTGATTCTGCCGGATACGGCGCTGGAAGGCGCTTTCGCCGTCGCCGAGAACATCCGCCGCCGGATCATCGGCAAGGAATTGATCGACCGCAAAACCGGTGAACGCCTTGGCCGCATTACGGTCTCGATAGGCGTCGGCCAGTTCGCTCCGGGAGAGCCGTTGCGGGAATTGATCGAGCGCACGGATCGTGCCATGTACGCGGCCAAGGACGGCGGTCGCAATCGAGTCGTCTCGCAGGAGGAGCCTTCGGAACGGCGATTGGCGTTCGGGACCTGAAAGTCCGGTCGCCGTAGCCGCGCCGCCGTCCCGTTGAGCAATTCAGTCGCCCTTCCCATATTGGGGTGCAAGGGGGAAAACCGTGGCGCGGCCGAGGCTGTCTTCGAATCAGGCTTTGATCGTCGGCATCGCGCCGGCGGTCTGTCTATTGGCGGCCCTGGCGGCCTTCGGCGTGATCGGCCCGATGCCGGCGGCGACGGCGATCGGCTTGCTGTTTGCCGGGGTGATCTGGTTCTCGAGGTTCGCCATGCGAACCCGAGCGATCGCGCCCAAGGCCGCCGAGCGATCGCGGTCGTCCATTCCCCAGCATTTCCTCGATAGTCTTCCCGATCCCGTCATCCTGCTTGATGGCGCACGCGAGATCGTCGCCATCAATCGGCCGGCCCACGATCTGCTCGGTGTCGGCATGCTCGGCCGCGACCTGGCGTTGACGTTGCGACACCCCGACGTTCTGGCGGCCGTGGAGACGGTTTCCTCCGGCGCGCTCTCGATCGTCGAGGAAATCACGTTGCCGGTGCCGGTCCCGCGCACATACACACTTTACGTCAGCGGTCTGGCCGACACCGGGGAGTCCGAGACGCCCCGTACCCTTCTCGTCCTCCACGACGAGACTCGGGCGAAGAGGGCCGAGCAGAGTCGGGCCGATTTCGTCGCCAACGCCAGCCATGAGCTGCGTTCCCCGCTCGCCGGGCTGATCGGCTTCATCGAGACCCTTCGCGGACATGCCCGCGACGATCCGGAGGCCCGGGAGCGCTTCCTCGCGGTGATGCACAACGAAGCGCTGCGGATGGCCCGGCTCGTCGACGACTTGATGTCGTTGTCGCGGGTGGAAATCAACGAACACGTGCCGCCGCGCGAAGCGGTCGATCTGGCGGGCGTCGTGGCGGGCGTTGTCGACGCGTTGGCGGTTCAAGCCGAACACAAAAGCATGCGGATCGAGGTCGACTCCATGGAGACCCTCCCCAGGGTCTCCGGCGACGCCGACCAACTGACGCAGGTGTTTCACAACCTTGTCGACAACGCCGTCAAGTATGGTCGAGAAGGCACTTCGATCCGCATCACCGCCCAAACGGTCGAAAGGCTTCCGGGCGCCGACGTCAAGGGCGTTTCCGTCGCCGTGGCCGATCAGGGAAAGGGGATTTCGAGTCTCCACTTGCCGAGGCTTACCGAGCGTTTCTACCGGGTCGACGAGGGTCGCTCGCGTCAGCTCGGGGGGACCGGCCTGGGACTGGCGATAGCAAAGCACATCGTCAACCGGCACCGCGGGCGCCTGACGATCGACAGCCAGGAAGGCATCGGCAGCACCGCAACGGTATTTCTGCCGGAGGCGCCGGACGGAGCCGAGTAGAGCCCGGACATCGCGTCCGTGGGACGAGCGGTCGATCCCGGCCGGTGTCACAAAACCGTAGCATCACTGTCATAAATAGGAATCCGACGAACGCTAGAGTCCGCTCACCAAGACGGGCTCAACGGACACCGATGAATCATTGAGCCCTAGACGGAACACTCGAGGGATAACGGGAGATATCAATGATCAGGAAGTCCCTGGCGTTCGCCGCCCTGGCGACCGTCGCGGTGGCCGGCACGGCCGAGGCGCGCGATCAGATCCGCATCGTCGGGTCCTCGACGGTCTATCCTTTCACGACCACCGTCGCCGAGCGGTTCGGCAAGACCACCAAGTTCAAGACTCCGGTGGTCGAGAGCACCGGATCCGGCGGCGGTTTGAAGCTGTTTTGCGCCGGCGTCGGTGTCGAGTACCCGGACATCACCAACTCGTCGCGGGCGATCAAGAAGTCCGAAATCGACGACTGCAAGAAAAACGGCGTCACCGAGATTACCGAGGTCAAGATCGGCTATGACGGCATCGTCCTGGCCAACTCAACGGCGGCGCCGCGGCTGGAGTTGACCGGGCAACAGATCTTTCTCGCCCTGGCGAAAGACATTCCCGATGGAAAGGGCGGCCTGAAGCCCAACGACAACATGACATGGAGCGAAGTCGATCCGTCTCTTCCCGATACCAGGATCGAGGTGCTCGGTCCGCCGCCCACTTCGGGCACCCGTGACGCTTTTGCCGAACTCGCTCTCGAGGGCGGATGCAAGACGTACGATTTCATCAAGGCGATGAAAGCGACCGACAAGCGTAAGTACAAGGCCGTCTGTCACTCGATCCGCGAGGACGGCGCCTATGTCGAGGCCGGCGAGAACGACGTCCTCATCGTCCGCAAACTGGAAGCCAACCCGGACGCGCTGGGTGTGTTCGGCTTCAGCTTCCTCGATCAGAACGCGGACAAGGTCCAGGGCAGCAAGATCGACGGCGTCGAATCAACCTTCGAGGATATCGCCTCGGGCGACTACCCCGTGTCGCGGCCGCTGTTCTTCTATGTGAAGAAGGCCCACGGCGGCGTCATCCCGGGAATGGGGGCCTATCTCAAGGAATTCACCAGCGAGGGGGCATGGGGCCCCGACGGCTATCTGGTGGACAAGGGCCTGATTCCGATGCCCGACGAGGAGCGCGAGAAGTACCGGAAGGACGCTGTCGGTCTCGCCAACAACGTCATGATGTAGAGTTTGTCTTGAAAGGGCGTCGCGGGGTTCGTGGAAAACCCCCGGCGTTCCTTTGCCGTTGATTTCCCAATCATTTCGGTGGTCGATCCCGACTTTCCAGTCATCGAGCCGGCGACTTCCGGACGGACTCTGAGGGCAAGAGATGCCGACGTTCGCTATCGTCGCGACATTGCTGATCCTGACCGTCATCGGTTTCTATATGGGCCGGTCGCGGGCGCTGGCGATCGCGTCGGGCAAGGTCCGGGCGCTGCATTCGTTGCCCGAATACTACGGCTACTACGTGGCGATCTGGTGTGGGCTACCCGCTGTCGCGGTTTTCGCGCTGTGGCTGGCCTTCGAGCCCCACGTGGTCGAGATGATCCTGGTTTCGGGCCTCGTGGACTCGGCGCGGGATCTCGCGCCGGATCGTCTGGGATTGTTGGTCAACGACATCAAGAACCTTGCCGACGGCAACATCGTCGGCCGCGACGTCGATCCCATGTTGCAGGTGGCCGCGGATCGCTACAACAACCTCAGGCAAACCGGCTTCATGGCCTTGGCGGTGGTCACCGTGGCCGTGGCCATCGCCGGCCTGACCTACGCGCGCGGCATGATCGCGCCCCGGCTGCGCGCGCGCAATCGCGTCGAAGGGGTGATTCGGTTTTTCCTCATCGCCAGTTCGACTCTCGCCATCCTGACCACCATCGGGATCGTGCTGTCGCTGCTGTTCGAGGCGATCCGGTTCTTCAATCGGGTCCCCCCGCTCGACTTCCTGTTCGGCCTGGAGTGGAGCCCCC
>JAUXFS010000327.1 GCA_030622775.1 Rhodospirillales bacterium
AACTGGTCATAGTGCTTGCCCATCGCAACTCCGGACCATACCGGTGTTGCACTTGGTTTGTGAATTTAGGGACTGCGGGAGAAACTGGCGTATTGCCAGGGTTTCCAGTTTTTGATACCGACCAATAAAGAGGGGCGGTGCGCGAGCACCGCCCCATTTGCCGTGGATTTGGTGGTTTAGAAGAACACGAAATCGTTGGCGTCGAGTCCGGTCTCGTTGTCCACCTGGATACTATTGGCGCAGAAGCCAATGAACGTGTCGCCTCCGGAGATGGTGACGTTGGCGTCGTTGCCGTCTAGCACTCCGCCGTTGAACGGTCAGACGAAGATGAAATCGGCGTCGGTGAGATCGCCGGGGGCGATGCCGTTGACGAGGATTTCGTTGCCGGCGCCGTCGTAGCCGGCGATCAACGAGCCGCCGCCCGACGCGGTGATCGAGAAGTCGGCCGTCGAACTCACGCCGCCGTAGGCGGTGAAATCGATCAGATCCAGACCGTCCTGGAAACCGCCGATGGTGTCCTGCCCGTTGGCGCCCGAGAACACGAACCGGTCGTTGCCGGCGTTGCCGTTGAGGAAATCGTCGCCGGACCCGCCGTTCAGGGTATCCGCCCCGTCGCCGCCACGCAGGACGTCGTCGCCGCCGCCGCCGGCGAGCACGTCGTTGCCTTCGTCGCCGTTGAGGGTGTCGTCGCCAACGCCGCCATCCAGCGTGTCGTTGTTGACGCCCGCGTCGATCACGTCGTTGCCGGCGCCGCCCACCAGGCTGTCGGCGCCGCCCCTGCCGTCCAGCCGGTCGTTGCCGAGGCCGCCGTCAATGGTGTCGCCGCCGCTGGCACCGCGCACGGTGTCGTCGCCGCTGCCGCCGTCGACACTGTCGTTGCCGCTGCCGGCGGACAGCGAGTCGTCGCCGGCGCCGCCATCGAGGGTGTCGTTACCTGCCCCCCCGGACACCGTGTCGTCGCCGTCGCCGCCCGACGCCAGGTCGTCGTCCCCGTCGGCAGAGAGCCGGTCGTTGCCGGCGCCGCCGTCCAGGGTGTCGTTGCCGTCGCCGCCGCTCAAGGTGTCGTTGCCGGCGTCGCCGTCGAGGCTGTCGGCGCCGCCGCCGCCGGCGAGCGAGTCGTCGCCGTCGCCGCCCGACCCGGTGTCGTCGCCGGTGCTCGCGAACAGGCTGTCGTCACCACCGTCGCCGAACATCAGGTCGTCGCCGGCGTGGCCGCTCAGGGTATCGCGGTCGGCGCCGCCGCGCAGCGTGTCGTCGCCGTCGTTTCCTCTGACGCGATCGATCCCGTCGCCGCCGATCAGCGAGTCATTGCCGGCGTTGCCATGGACCTCGTCGTTGCCGGCCCCGCCGGTGACGGTGTCGTCGTCCAGTCCGCCGACGAGCGTGTCGTTTCCGGTCCCGCCGACTAGCGTATCCTCGCCGGCGTTGCCTCCGACGAAGTCGTTTCCGGTGCCGCCGTCGAGGTAGTCGTCGTCGAGGCTGCCGACCACGCTGTCGTTGCCGTCGCCGCCGTAGACCGTGTCTTCACCCTTGGCGCTTCTGATCGTGTCGTTGCCGGAACCGCCGTGGATCCAGTCGTTGCCGTCGCCGCCAATGATCGAGTCGCTGCCGTCGCCGCCGTAGACGGTGTCGTTGCCGGTGCCGCCATCGATGGTATCGCTGCCGGCCTCGCCGGAAAGCCAGTCGTTGCCGGTACCGCCATTGACGGTGTCGTTGCCGGTGCCGCCGTAGACGGTGTCGTTGCCGGAACCGCCGTCGAGCGAGTCGTTGCCGCCGCGGCCGTAGATCAGGTCGTTGCCGCTGCCGCCGTCGATGGTGTCGGCATAACCGAACAGCAGCGGAGGGATCACCGGCGGGCCGATGACAGGACCGACGACCGGACCGACGACCACCGGACCGACGATCGCCGGGGCCGCGCCGCCACCCGCCGCGAGCGGAAGGATGACGAGCCCGTCGGCGCCGCCGTCGAGGGTGTCGTTGCCCGACCCGCCGTCGATGACGTCCCATCCGGTGCCGCCGTCGACGGAGTCGTTGCCGCTGTCGCCGAACAGGCTGTCGTTGCCGGCCTCGCCGTCGATGGTGTCGTTGCCGGAACCGCCGTAGACGGTATCGTCACCGGAGCCGCCCTCGAGGGTGTCGTTGCCGCCGCGGCCGTAGATCAGGTCGTTGCCGGCGCCGCCGTCGATGCTGTCGGCATAACCGAAGGGGAACGGAAGGATCGGCCCGGGAAAGATGGGGCCGACCACGATGGGGCCAACCACGATAGGCCCGGGGACCGCCCGCCCGACCACCGCCGGAGCCGCGCCGCCACCCGCCGCCAACGGGACGATGACGAGGCCATCGGAGCCGCCGTCGAGGGTGTCGTTGCCGTCGCCGCCATAAATTGTATCGGAGCCGGTGCCGCCATTGACCGAGTCGTTGCCGGCCTCGCCGTACAGCCTGTCGTTGCCGGCCTCGCCCTTGATGGTGTCGCCGCCGTCGCCGCCGTAGACGGTGTCGTTGCCGGATCCGCCATTGAGCGAGTCGTTGCCGCCGCGGCCGAAGATCAGGTCGTTGCCGGCGCCACCGTTGATGGTGTCGGCATAGCCGAACAGCAACGTCGGAATGACCGGGCCGGCGACGATTTTCGCACCGGCGCCGGCATCCGCCGCCAGCGGCAGGATGACGAGGCCGTCGGAGCCGCCGTCGAGGGTGTCGTTGCCGTCACCGCCTTCGATGACGTCCGAGCCGGTTCCGCCGTTGATCGAGTCGTTACCCGAATCGCCGTACAGCGAGTCGTTGCCGTTGCCGCCGTAGATGGTGTCGTGGTCGATGCCGCCGCGGACGGAGTCGTTGCCGGAGTCGCCGTATAACTGGTCGTTGTCGTCGCCGCCGCGGATCGTGTCGTCGCCGCTGCCGCCACGGATCGTGTCGTGGTAGTCGCCGGCATGGACGTCGTCGCCGCCGACGATGTAGTCGTTGCCGTTGCCGCCGACCAACGAATCGCCGCCGTCGCCACCGTAGATCGTGTCGTTGCCGTCGCCGCCGTCGGCGGTGTCGTTGCCGGTGCCGCCGCTGATGTAGTCGTTGCCGCCGCGGCCGAACATCAGGTCGTTGCCGGCATCACCGAATAGCCAATCGGCGTAGGTGAAGCCGATCGGGACGATCGGGCCGACCACCACCGGGCCGACCACCACCGGGCCGACCACCGGCGCGGCACCGGTTCCGCCGGCGCCAAGGACGACGAAACCCCCGTCCGAACCGCCGTCGAGGGTGTCGTCGCCGTCACCGCCCCTCAGGGTGTCCTGCCCGGTGCCGCCGTCGATATCGTCGTTGCCGTCGTCGCCGAGCAGCGAGTCGTTGCCGGAACCGCCGAAGATGTGGTCGTGGTCGATGCCGCCGCGGACGTAGTCGTTGCCGTCGTCGCCATACAGCCAGTCGTTGTCGTCGCCACCGCGGAGCGTGTCGTCGCCGCTGCCGCCGCGGAGCGTGTCGTGGTAGTCGCCGCCGTGGACGTTGGCACCGCCGATCATCGAGTCGTCCCCGCTGCCGCCGACCAGCGAGTCGCCGCCGTCGTTTCCAAGCAGGGTGTCGTCGCCGGCGTTGCCTTCGAGGGTGTTGCTGGACGAGTTGCCGGTGATCAAGTCGTCGCCGCTGCCGCCCTTGGCGTTTTCAATTATCGTATTACGGGCGATGATGATGTTGTTTGTTTCGCCGTAGACGCTGGACATCCCTTCCGTAGCAAGATTTATTTCTTGATCATGGCTCGTTCCTGAGTAGTTCATAGTGTCAATGCCGCCCCGATCGTAGATCGTAACCGTCGGGAATTGCGTGAAATTGGCACCGTAAGACTCACGACCCGTG
>JAUXFS010000160.1 GCA_030622775.1 Rhodospirillales bacterium
CCGTTCGAGGCGCTGACCGGGGAGCCGGAACGATTTGTCGGCGACATCGTTCGCTTCTGCGGCCGCGAGCCGGGGCAACCGGCGGCGGTGTCGACCGGCGTGGTCAACCCGAAACGGCCGCTGACCCTGCAACTCCTCACCCGCCTGTTCAATCGCTATCTAGTCCGCTCCCAGCTCTCGAACCGGGGGTTCCTGCCACAGCCCAAGGCGCGCGCCGCCCTCGGACTGATGGCGCCGGTGTTCAACCTGCTCTCCCCCGGCTTTGTCGAACGCGCCCTCGACCGCAGGATCCGGCGCACGATCGATGCCGCCGTCGCCGACCGCTACGCCGAGAGCAACCGTCGCACCGCCGCCCTGATCGGCCTCGACCTCTCCGCCTTCGGCTACGACTGCGGCGGCCGCTCGGCGAACGGCCGCATGCACTCGGCGGGCTCGCCGGTTTTGTAGGCGTCGACGAAATGGTCGATGCTGGCCTCGATACCGTCGGCCAGACTCAGGTGCTCCCATTTCCGCAACAGCGCCTTCTGGGAGCGAACCGCCCTCGGTCCGCTGTCGAGGATATCGGCGACCCAGGTGTCGATCGTCGCGTCCAGGTCGCCGGGACCGCACAGGCGTTGCAGGAAGCCCATCGCCAGGGCCTCTTGCGCCGAGGCGTTGACGCCGGTCAGCAGCAGTTCCCGGGTCTTGCCCCAACCGATCAGCCCGGGAAGAAGCATCGCCTCGATCACCGAGGGAATGCCGACTTTGACCTCCGGCATGCCGATCACCACGCTGGTGTCGCCGGCGCGGAAATCACAGGCGGCGGCGATCTCCATGCCGGCGCCGGTGCAATGGCCGCGCAGCCGGCCGATGACCGGAACCGGCAAACCGCGCAGGGCGTCGATCGCCCGATGCAGCCCGGTGATGAACGCCCGCGCGGACTCGGGGTCGAGGCCGGCAAGCACTCGGATATCGGCGCCGGCGGCGAACGCCTTGTCGCCGGCGCCGCCGAGCACGACGACGCGAAGATCGTCATCGCGTGCCAGGTTCTCGCAGACCCGCCGGAGCTCGCCCACCACTCCGGGGCTGATCGCGTTTCGCTTGCGCTCGTTGCTCAGCACGATCCGCCCGATACGGCCGCTTCGGGTGTCTTCCAATTCGACGGTTACGTGTCCGCTGTCATCCATTCCGCCCTCCCAATCGTCAACAGGCCCTAGCTCGCCGCGATCGCCGGGTCGTCCCCTCGACGGCATCTTCACCGAAATTCCGGCCTGCGAGGGCCGCCGCCCATCCGCGCGACGCCATGACTTCCAGCGCGCACCGATCAGCCGAGAACCATGCCGATGACCCGCGGCTGACGCGTGCGCTCTCCGCGGCAGCGGACGATAAACAGCTTGGCGCGCCGATTTTAATGACCATATGCTTGTTTATGGGGTGCTTGTTTATGGGGTGCTTGTTTATGGGGTGCCAAACTGGGAACTCCAAATGGGAGGCTGAGGTTTTCCACGACATAAAACACCGTAAATCCCCAGGAGGTTAGAACGGAGGGTATCGGCCATGCCAGGACCTGAATCCGTATCTCTTTTCGGAATTTACGACATTGACGCCCTCCTCACCGGCTATCGGTGGGATACCAACAGTCTGACATTCAGCTTTCCGGAGAACGGTATCTGGTACGTCGAAGAACAATTCTTCGATCTCGCGAGTGCCGAGCAACTGGCTGTCTTCGCGGCCACCGCGCTTATCCTGGGCCCGGTCGCCGCAATCACCGAACATGCCGTCTCGGTGGCGGTTGTCGCCATCGTCGCGTTGAACGGCTTCCAGGAGTTTGATGACGCGCGGAAGATTTTGACGCGCGGTGCTCTCGATCAGTTCGCTCACCTTTAGGAGGCAGTATTCCTTTCCATTGATAACATTCGAGGGTGAATAAGATGGCTGGCCCAGAAAAGGTACCCGTAACTGGCGACAACACGATCGATTCTCTTCTGACCGTTGATGAAGATACCGGAGACTTCGCGTGGAGGTGGGACACCACGTCTCTCACCTTCAGTTTTCCGGACAGCGGTTTCTGGTACGTCGAACAGCAGTTCTTCGACATCGCCAACGCCGCGCAACTCGCCGGTTTTGCCCTCGCCACCCTTGGTGGCCTCGGCCCGATCGCCGCGATCGCGCTGTTCCTCGACGACATTGTCGTTGCGTCGGTCGCGCTCAACGGGTTCGACGAATTCAACGGCGCGCAGAAGGATTCCGCGCGCTTCGCGATGGACCAATACGAGGCCGTCAGCGGCCTGACCCTCACCGAGAGCGACGAGGGCCTCTTCGACCACGAGGACATCCGATTCGCCGAGACCGCGACGGTGACGGAGGAGGCTCCGGCTTTCGGCATTCCGCCACTCGGCCGGGTCGAGCTTCTGCTGGGCGAAGGTATTCTTGGCGACACGTGGTACCTCAACGATGGCACCTTCAGCAATCCTCAGCCCGGCACCTTCGCCGACTGGACGATCATGCACGAGGCCGGCCACACGCTCGGCCTCAAGCACAGCCACGAGACGGGTCTGTTCGGCGGGGGGGTCCCCGAGTGGCTGGAATCGTTCCTGACAGACGTCAGCGGTCCCATCCTCACCGACGCGCCCGACACGCTCGAGTTCACGGTGATGACCTACAACGGAATTCCCGAGACGTTCGGCCATCCGCAGACCCTGATGATGCTGGACATCCAGGCGATCCAGTATCTCTACGGCGCCAATTTCAACCATAACGCCGGCGACACGACCTACAGTTGGGACCCCGGCATCGGCACCATGTCGATCGACGGCTCACCGCAGAGGACCCCGGGCGCGAATCGGGTGTTCATGACGATCTGGGACGGTAACGGAACCGACACCTACGACCTGTCGGACTATACGACCGCGGTGAACGTCAACCTGCTCCCGGGCGAGTGGACGACGACGGCGGCCGCCCAGCTCGCCCAAATCGACGGATCTCCAGTACGCGGCAATGTCGCCAACGCGCTTCTTTTCAACGGTGATGCGCGGTCCCTGATCGAGAACGCGATCGGGGGGTCCGGCGGCGACACGTTGTCCGGGAATGCGGCCGACAACCAGCTCGACGGCGGCGCCGGCAACGACAGCCTGACCGGACTGGCGGGCAACGACACCCTGAATGGCGGAGCGGATAACGATACGCTCGACGGCGGCGACGACAACGATTCGTTGATCGGTGGGTCCGGAAGCGACTCGATCCTTGGCGGTTCCGGCAACGACAACATTGACGGAGGTTCGAACGACGACACGCTCGACGGCGGCGACGGCAACGACACGATAACCGGCGGCTCCGGTGACGACGTCATCACGGGAGGAGCCAATGACGACGACCTGTCGGGCGATGCGGGCGCCGACGACATCGACGGCGGATCCGGCAACGACGACATTGATGGCGGAACCGAGAACGACACGCTTTCCGGCGGCGAGGGCGCGGACACCATCGCGGGCGGCGACGGCGACGACGTGATCGACGGCGGCGACGGCGCGGGTGTCCTCACCGGCGGCACCGGGAGTGACAGCATCACCGGCGGAGCGCAGGCGGATGACATCGCGGCAGGGGCTGGTCAGGACACCGTCAACGCGGGCGGCGGCAACGACACGATCCTCGGTGGCAGCGAAGACGACACGATCCGGGGGGATGCGGGCGCCGATCTGATCCTTGGCGAGGCCGGAGACGACTTCATCGAAGGCGGCAGCGAAAGCGACACCGTCTTCGGTGGCGGAGACGACGATTTCATCATTGGTGGCGCCGGAGACGACAGCCTCGAAGGCGAGCTTGGTGACGACTTGATCGATGGCTCCGAAGGGAGCGATACGATCGACGGCGGCGGCGGCAACGACACCCTCGCAGGCCTCGCCGGTGCCGATTTCATCGTTGGCGGATTCGGAAACGACTCCATCGACGGTTGGGGCGAAGACGACACGATCACCGGTGACGCCGGCCTCGACACGATCTCCGGAGGGGCCGGCAACGACGATATCGATGCCGGGTCCGGCGACGACGAGGTCGATGCCGGCACGGGCGACGACACGGTCGCAGGCGGTGACGGAGCCGATACGCTCGAAGGCGGCGCCGGAAATGACAGCATAGCCGCCGGCGGCGACAACGACACGGTTACGGGAAGCGCCGGCAACGACACCCTCCACGGTGACGACGGAGAAGACACCCTCGACGGCGGTATCGGTGAGGACGTCATCCGTGGCGGCGGCGACAACGACCTTCTGATCGGCGATGCCGGCGATGACACCCTGGACGGCGAACTGGGCGACGGCGACACGGTCGACTACAGCCAATCTCCGGCCGCCGTCGACGTCAGCCTCGAGGACGGGACCGCCGAGGACGGTTTCGGCACAACCGATACGCTGAGCAACATCGAGAACGTCATCGGTTCGGCGTTCGACGACTCGATCGTCGGCGACGGTGTCGCCAACACTCTGATGGGCGGTGGGGGAGACGACACCATCGAGGCCCGCGGTGGCGACGACGAATTGTTCGGCGAGGACGGCGACGATGTGTTGCGCGGCGAGGACGGGGACGACCGCCTGATCGGCGGCAAGGGCGCGGATACCCTCGACGGCGGTCCCGGCTTCGACATAGCGTCGTTCTTCACCGGCGACGGACCGATCTATATCGAGTTGAAAAACAACGGCAAGGTGATTACCAAGGGCGAGAACGGCGAAGGTGAGGGCTCCGACGCCGACGGCGACATCTTCATCAGCATCGAGGGTTTCGAAGGCACGCCGTTCGACGACACGATGATCGGCAACAAGCACGATAACTTCTTCTTGGGCAACGCCGGTGACGATCTGCTCATCGGCCGCGCTGGCTCCGACACCCTCGGCGGAGACGCCGACGCCGACACTATCGACGGCGGCGATGGCGCGGACTCGATTGTCGGCGGCGACGGTGACGACCTGATCCTCGTGCGCCCGTCCGACGCGACCTTCGATACCATCGCCGGCGGCAGCGGTTCCGACACGGTGCGCGCCGATGGAACCGACCACGTGACACTCGACCACTTCGATTCGACCACCAACGGCATCGAACACTTCGACGGCGCGGGCAAGGGCATCCTCGGCACCTCTGACGCCAACCTGCTGGACTTCTCGCAGACCGAGCTGCACGAGGTCGCTTTCATCGACGGCCGCGGCGGCGACGATACCCTCCGCGGTTCGTTCACCGACGATGTCCTGTCGGGCGGCCGCGGCGACGACGAGGTCTCCGGCGGCGGCGGCGACGACACCATCCTGGTCCGCGAGAACGAGGCAGTCGGCGACACCATCGACGGCGGCCTCGGGCACGACACCGTGCTCGTCACCGACGGCGGGGCGGTCACCCTGCACGCCTTCGGTCCGGCCGCCAGCATCGAGGTATGGGATGGCGCGCAACGAGGGATCCAGGGAACCGGCGGAGACGACGACCTCGACTTCTCGGCGACGTTACTCGTCAACGTCCCGCAGATCGACGGCCGTGACGGCGACGACACCATCGGCGGATCGGACTTCAACGACGACAGCATCCTCGGC
>JAUXFS010000529.1 GCA_030622775.1 Rhodospirillales bacterium
GCTTGGCCTCCGACTTCGTCACCGTCGCCGTGTCGGTGCCGCCGTGGCCGTCGTCGACGGTGTAAGTGAACGAGTCCGTCGCCGTTTCGCCCGGCTTCAGCGCGTCGAACCGGCCGTCGGGGGCGTAGGCGAAGGTCCCGTCGGCGGCGACGGTCAGCAGTGCGCCCGACGCCAGCGCGATCTGGCTGCCGACGTTCGCCGCAACCCCGTTGACCCGCGTCACCGTCAGGGTGTCGCCTTCGGCGTCGGAGTCCGCGCCGGCGCCGTTGTCGGCGAGGACGTCGCCGGCCAGGTCCGTGTCCTCGTCGGTGGCGAGCGCATCGTTCGCGGCGGCGGGCTCGTCGTTGACGCCGGTGACCGTCACCTCGACCTTGGCGACGGCGGTGCCGCCGTTGTCGGCGGCGATGGTGTAGAGGAAGCTGTCGGTGACCGTCTCGCCTTCGCCGAGATGGTCGAAGCGGCCGCGCGGATCGTAGGTGATGGTGCCGTCGGCGTTGCGCGCCACTTCGCCCACCGCCAGATCGGCGTCGACATCGACGATGGCGATGGTTCCGCCGACCCCGGGAGGCGCATCGTTGGCGAGCAGGTCGGCGGGCGCGAGGGTGACGGCGGCGTCCTCGCTTGTCGGTATCGTGTCATTGCCCGCCGTCGGCGCCTGCACCCAGGTCTGGAAACCGGCGCCCGGCTGCCCCTCGAGCAACTGATAATCGTCGCCGAGTTCCCGGTTGACGCGGACATTGTCGACCAGCAGGCGCGAATTGCGGACGTCTCCGAGACCGTGGGACACTTCGTCGTTCATCACCGCGAAGCCGAGGGTCAGTTCGCCGTCGGCGGTGGCCAGGTATTTGGACGTCCGCCACCCCGAGGCGCCGAAATCGCCGGTGCTCCTCACGTCGGAGAGCTTGAACACCTGCGAGCCGTCGCCGCCGCCGTCCGCGACGGTGAGCATGGCGAAATCGTTGAACGCCTGGATTCCGGTTCCCTCCAGGTCACGGCCGTCGAACATCCAGTCGAACGAGATCTCGTCTCCCGCCTTGACCAGGATCGTGGTCTTCATCGCCGAGCCGTCCTTGGGGTCGGAGAAATCGGCGTCCCGGGGGAGCGACGCGGCGGGCACGCCGAGAAAGTCGGCGATCGGCGTCACCGGATCCTCGAACGATCCGAACGCTTCCAGCACCGCCATCCGGTCGCCGTCGGAGGGAGTGAAATCGCCGGAGGCGCCGTCGGTTTCGTCGTACCCTTCATCGACGGACACCGGTTGGAACACATCCGGCCCGGGGTCCACCGGCTGGATCCGACTCCATTCGGGGGGCAACGTGCTCGCCCCCGTCTCCTCGAAGCTGGCGATCAGCTCACCCTGGGGCGTCGACGCCTCGTTGCGTCCTGCGATGGTGACCGTCACCGTGGCGCTGGTGGTGCCGCCGCTGGGGTCGGCGACGATGTATTCGAAGGTGTCGGTCGCCGTCTGACCGAACGCCAGGTCGGCGAACCGGCCATCGGGGTCGTAGGTGACGCTGCCGTCGACGTTCAAGGCGACCGTACCGATCGTATCGGTGGCATCAAGGTCCACCACCCTGAGCCTGACGGTTTCGCCGGTGTCGGGGTCGATGTCGTTGTTGAGCATCCGCTGCGCGGCGATGCGCACCGACGAGTGCTCGTCGGTCATTGCCGTGTCGTCCTGTGCGACCGGCGCGTCGTTGACGCCGGCAACGGTAACCGTCGCCGTGGCGGTGGCGGTGCCGCCATGGCCGTCGCTGATGGTGTAGGTGAAGCTGTCGGTCTCGGCGGTGCCGAACGCCAAGGTGTCGAAGCGGCCGTCGGGATCGTAGGTGATGGTGCCGTCGTCCTGCCGGGTCACGGTTCCGGTGGTGGCGCCGCCGTCGATGGTGGTCACCGTCAATGTGTCGCTCGCGTCCGGATCGGTGTCGTTGGCGAGCAGGGTGCTCGCGGGAATGATGACCGCGTTGTCCTCGTCCGCCTGCAGGGTGTCGTCCAACGCCGTCGGCGCATCGTTGACGCCTCGGACGGTGACCGTCACCGTCGCCGTGTCGGTGCCGCCGGTGCCGTCGTCGAGGGTGTATCCGAAGGTGTCGGTCGCCGTCTCGCCCGCCGCCAGGGCATCGAACCGGCCGCTGGGATCGTAGGTCACCGAGCCGTCGCCGGTGATCGTCACCTTGCCGGTGGTGGTGCTGGTGCTGGTATCGATGGCCGAGACCGTCAGCGGGGCGCCCTCGGGATCGCCGTCGTTGGCGGTCACGGCGATGGGGACGGCGGTGTCCTCGTTGGTCTCGTCGCTGTCGTCGTTGGCCGTCGGCAAGTCGTTGACGCCGGTGACGGCGACCGTCACCCTCGCCGTATCGGTGCCCCCGTCGCCGTCGTCCACCGTGTAGGTGAAGCTGTCGGTCGCCGTCTCGCCGGCCAGCAGCCCCTCGAACCGGCCGTCGGGGTCGTAGGCGAAGGTGCCGTCGCCGGCGACGGTCAACAGCGCCCCGGACGCCAAGGCGATTTCGCCGCCGACGTTCGCCGCGACGCCGTTGACCGCGGTGACCATGAGCGTGGTTGCATCGACGTCGGTATCCTCGCCGTCGCCGTTGTCGGCGAGTACGTTGCCGCCGA